>JAIRSN010000052.1 GCA_031255425.1 Dysgonamonadaceae bacterium | reverse complement strand
TCGTCGACAAAGATGGTAATAGCCGTTTCTTCTGCTTCGTAGGTTTTTTTGTTGATTTCCTTACGGAAAGCCTGGATGCGGATCTCGATCAATTTCGCCGCATCCACCGTTGCCGGATCAAAATGATTTAAAAACGACTTGACGGTAGCGTGAAGACCGCGGATAGCACGGTCGCGACGCTTGTCGGCAAGGGCGATTCGCTCGGTATAACCACTCTTTACGACTACATCGACCAACTGTTTTTCTTTCGCAAGAAGTTCGGCAAACTCCGGCATCAGCGGACCAATAATCGACACTACGCTGGTATGCGTTCCCAATAAATCATAATAATTGCTTAAAAACTGATGATGCTCTTCGTTATGCACGTGAGACAAGTCAATAAATTTAATTTTCATTGTTTAGAAATTTTAAAAGGTAATTTAATGTTTATTATGTTTCCGGAGAACTCCGGAAGTAAAAATCCGGTTGAAAAGTAACTTCCGGGTTTCCCGGAAGAAAGAATTCGGTTGAAAAGTAACTTCCGGGTTTCCCGGAAGGAAGAATCCGGTCGAAAAGTAACTTCCGGGTTTCCCGGAAGAAAGAATTCGGTTGAAAAGTAACTTCCGGGTTTCCCGGAAGAAAGAATTCGGTTGAAAAGTAACTTCCGGGTTTCCCGGAAGGAAGAATTCGGTCGAAAAGTAACTTCCGGGTTTCCCGGAAGAAAGAATTCAGTTGGAAAGTAGCTTGGGGCTGACTAAAAAGTCTCAAAAAACAAATTTCACCCCACTCACAGAGCCTGTAGATAAGATGTTTTGGGGGAAATACCGACTTTTTAGTCAGCCCCGTAAGAAATTAAAAGAGGCTGCGCCTCCGCAGCCTCCATAACCAAGCAAATACACCATACTCTTTAAAATTATAAAAGACACTGTGTGTCCGCCTTCACAATATTTGCCTGAATAATGAGTTTAAACAATAGAATTAAAGAAACCATTTAAATGAGTCGATCTTTTACTTTGATTTTGTTCATCACCTCCTTTTGCGGGCTGTATTCCTGCAAGACAGCCAAATTGAGCGACGCCGTGGACCGGGAAGAGCGAGGAGAATACTACGAGGCCGCACAAATCTACCGGAAAGTATACGGAAAAACCTCTCCCAAAAAGACACACCTGCGGGGAAGCATCGCCTATCACCTGGCAGAATGTTACAGGGAAACCAATAATCCCTCCCGCGCCCTGACCGGATACACCAATGCCATCCGGTATAAATACGCCGACAGCACGGCGGTTTTGTATCAAGCCCGGATGATGCAGAAATTGGGAAAATACGCCGAAGCCACCCGGCAATACGAGGCGTTTCTCGAAAAGAATCCGGACAATCTCATCGCAAAAAACGGCATCACCGGCTGCAAGCTGGCGCTCGAATGGAAAAAGAATCCGGGGCGTTATATTGTGAAGAAGATGGACAAGCTAAATTCCCGGGAAGGAGAATTTTCCCCGGCGCTGTACGGCGAGGAATACGACCTGCTGTACATCACTTCTTCCCGGAAAGAGTCCACCGGCGACGAAAAGAGTCCCATCACCGGCGTGAAGAACAACGACTTTTTCCTTGTCCGGCAGGATGAGAAAAAACAGTGGCTGAAGCCCGAAGTGATCGAAAGCGGTATCAATACCGAGTTTGACGAAGGGTCTGCCTCCTTCTCTCCCGACGGTTCGCAGATGTACTATACCTACTGTCCCGCCGGTGCGGATACGCCGCAAACCGCCGAAATCAGGCTGTCGTCCCGTTCCGGCGCCCAATGGGGAGCGGGCGTGAAAGTCGAAATATTCAAAGATTCCACCACCATGGCGGCTCATCCGGCGGTCGGGGCGGACGGGTACCTGTACTTTGTGTCCGACGTCACGGGCGGGTACGGCGGAAAAGACCTCTGGCGGGTGCCGCTGGATATGATCGGAACGGCTTACCCCGAAAACCTGGGCTCCGAAATCAATACGCCGGGCGACGAGGTTTTCCCTTACCTGCGGCCGGACAGCGTCCTTTATTTTTCTTCCAACGGCCATCCCGGAATGGGCGGGCTGGACCTTTTCAAAGCCACACCCGTGCAGGACAAATGGCGGGTGGAAAACATGAAAGTCCCCATCAACAGCACGGGGGACGATTTCGGCATTACATTCAGGGGAATGAACGAATCCGGATTTTTCAGCAGCAACCGGAACGACGGGCGCGGCGCAGACCATATCTATTCCTTTGAATTGCCGGGAATCTACGTCGCCGTAGAAGGCTGGGTGCTGAATCGCGACGAGGAGGAGATCGACAGCGCAACGGTGCGCATCGTCGGGAAGGACGGCGCCAACCAGCGTATCTTTGTGCGCGCCGACGGAACGTATTCCATGGAGGTTGTTCCCGGAACGGATTACGTCATGATGGCAAGCGCTCCGGGCTACCTCAACCAAAAGCAGTCGCTGAGCGTTCCCAACGAGGAGAAGAATGAAACCTATTACGTTGACTTTGCCCTGCCGTCTATCTCCAAGCCGGTTTTGATTGAGAATATTTTCTATGACTTCAACAAAGCCACCCTGCGGGACGAATCCAAAGAAGCGCTGGAAGGAGTCGTTGCGATGCTCGAAGACAACCCGAATGTGACGATCGAATTGTCGGCGCATACCGACCGGGTCGGCTCGGAACAGTACAACGAAACCCTTTCCCAGCGGAGGGCGCAATCCGTTGTCGACTACCTGATCCGGGGCGGAATAGCGGCAGACCGGCTGGTTGCCAAAGGGTACGGGAAGTCCGTGCCGAAGACCGTGACCAAAAATATCGCCGGAAAATACGATTTCCTTCCGGAAGGACAATGCCTGGACGCGGCGTTCATCGAAACATTAGAACCCGTACAGCAAGCGGTTGCCGACCAAATCAACCGGCGGACGGAATTTCGGGTGCTGACCACAAATTATCGATTGATGTAATCGTGAGTGAACAAAATAATATATATCTTTGTATTAATTCTTAAATTTAAGTCATGAATAATAATTATTGTGTTATAATGAGCGGCGGAATCGGTAGCCGCTTCTGGCCTTTCAGCAGGGAAAATAAACCCAAACAGTTTCTTGATTTTTTCGGAACCGGGCGTTCGCTTCTGCAACAAACATTTGACCGCTTCACGCAACTGATTCCCGCCAAGAACATCTACATCGCGACCAATCAATTATACGCCGGCCTGGTGAAACAGCAGCTTCCGGAAATAACGGACAGCCAGATCCTGCTGGAACCCACACGCCGCAACACCGCGCCGTGCATCGCCTACGCTTCGTATCATATTCATTCCCTCAATCCGCAGGCAAACATCGTGGTGACGCCTGCCGACCACCTGATTTTGCAGGAACAGCATTTTTTGAAAAACATCCAGACCGGGTTGGAATTTGTCAACAACTACGAGGCGCTGCTGACGCTGGGCGTAAAGCCGAGTCGTCCCGAAACCGGCTACGGCTATATACAGGCGGAAGAAACCGGAGGCAGGAACATTCAAAAGGTACGGGCGTTTACCGAAAAACCCAACTTCGAAATGGCGAAAATATTCTTCGAAAGCGGCGATTTCTTCTGGAATTCCGGCATATTCCTCTGGAACGTAAAAACAATACTGAACGCCTTCAAACTCCATTTGCCGGACATCAACACCCGCTTCGGCAAAGGGATGGGCAAATACGGCACGCCGGAAGAAAAACCGTTTATCGAGGAAGAATACCCCATGTGCGAAAACATTTCCATCGACTACGGTATTATGGAAAAAGCCGGCAATGTGTTTATGCTGATTGCCGATTTCGGCTGGTCGGACCTGGGAACGTGGGGTTCGCTTTACGACCTGGCGGCAAAAGACGAACAAAAGAACGTCACCCTGAAATGCCAGTCGCTCTTTATCGAGAGCAACGACAACCTGCTCTCGCTTGCGGACGGAAAACTCGCCGTGATACAAGGCTTGAACGATTGCATTGTAGTGGAATCCGACAACGTGTTATTGATTTGCAAAAAATCGGAAGAACAGCGAATCAAACAATTCGTGACCGATGTAAACCTGAAATACGGAAAGAAATTCCTGTAAAATCACCCTGCTGCATTATTTCTTGATTATTTTGTGATTGGAGACCGTTGTCCCGGTCTGTACTTTCAGGATATAAATTCCTTTTCTCCAATTTGAAACGGGGAGCGTGATTTCCGTTTGCTTCTCCGCATCGACTGTCCGGACGACATTTCCCCGGATGTCTTGCACCGTTATCTTTTCGATCGGCGACGGGCTGCTGATCCGCACGGATTTGTCCGCCGGATTCGGGTACGTCCGTACCGGCTGTGCCGGCTGGAACGGACGGATCCCGACCTCTCCCGCATCCCGCTCTTTCAGGGTGATGTCTTCCCGGTAAGTATTCGAACCCAAGTGATTGGAAACCGTCAGGGAAGCCGTGTACGTTCCCGCATGGGGATAGGAGACGATGGGATTTTCTTCCCGGCTGCTTTCCTGCGATGCGCCGGGGAAAGACCATTGCCAGTTGACCACCGGTCCTGTGGACAGGCTGGTGAAAGCAATCGTGTCGCCGGCGTAATAACCGGTTTCCGTTTCGTTTAAGGACCGCATGTGAAAGCCGGCTACCGGAAACGCCACCCCGCACAAGACGCTGGTGGTGAGGCGGACATCCGGGCGGTAATCGTTGACCGTGCCGGGATCGGACGGGACCGTGCTCCGGTAGGAAATCCATTGCTGGTGCTGTTGGGTGGCTTCGGAATAATAACAGGCGGCGCTTGCATTTCCGCCGCCGGCGGCAGACACCGACCGGACCAGTATTTTCAGGTTTTTATTCCCCGAACAGGGAAAGGGAACGGGCAGCGTAACCGTCACCCAGCCGGCTTCGTTTGTCCAGTCGCCGGCGCTTTCGTAGACCAGCGTCGCCCCCTGGATTTCCGTTTGCCACGTGTTTGCCGACAACCGGACGTCGTCGGTTTCTTTCAGGTAGACGGACAGCGTCCGCGTTTTAGGGTTGGCGGCGCCGGCGTTCCAGGCGATCTGGCTGATTTCGGCGCCGGCGTTCAGGTTCAATTCTTCTGCGGTGTAGATCGCCGAGCTAAGCGCTTGCCTTTGGGAAGATCCCAGCGGGAATTGCGAAGAAGCGGTTCCGTTTCCGATCGTAAAGGCATCCGTACAGATGTTTTCTTTCAGGATTACGGGGATGTCCATCGATTGGGTATGCTCGTTTCCGGCGCCTTTGTTCACCGTCAGCGAAACGGTGTGAATCCCCGGGCTGTTGAACGCCACGAGCGGCGGATTTTCTTCCAGGGAAACTGCCGGCTCGCCTCCTTCAAAAGTCCATTCCCACGTATGGGCGTTGCGCGAGTGATTGAAAAACTCGATTTGCTGTGTGGCGTAAACGGTTTTCTCTTTCGGGTAAAACCGTGCCTTCGTTTCGTCGTAATTCAGGTACGTCCCTTCGAGGGATTCGTTATTCGCTCCGACCGGGTCGAGGTAGCGGTTCATTTTCTGCGGTCCCCGGTCCCAGTGGTACCACAGTTTGCCGTAGAGGTTGTCGCCCGTTTTGTTCAGGCACGAGGAATTTCCTCCCGTCAGCGTTCCGACCAGCAGCCCGTTTTGATTGAACAGGGGCGAGCCGGACGAGCCGCCTTCCGTCACACTGTGCCCGCTGGTTGTCCGGGTGAAGTGTACATTCCAGTGCGCAAAATCGGCTCCCCGTTCCTCCCCGCGCCAGGTGTCCGAGGCGGCGGTGTTGCTGAAAGTGGATATTTTCTTTACGTCGCCCGCCGGATGATGAATCCCGACGCCGGCGGTTGCCGCGATGTCCCGCCGGTCCCAGCCGTTGAAATACACGCCGTAATCCTGCGGTATCGAATCGTTCAGGCGCAACAGGGCGCCGTCGGAGCCTCCTTCTATATCAATGTCTGCCAACATCTGTGCGCCCACCATGGTCGGGCAACGGGGGGCTGTATTCAGGTTTTCGCAACCCTGCCATTCGTAGTGGAAATAATAGATGGATTGATTCATCTGCGCGGGGGTTAAACTTTCGTAGCAATGATGGGCGCTTAAGAAAAGCGGATCGAAATCGCCGTTTGTGTTGTTCACCAGCGTTCCGCTGCAAAGGGAAGCGTACCCTCCCGACAGGGTGACGATTCGCGCGACGCCTTTCTTTTGGTCCTGCCAGTTATCGCCTTCCGGGCAGTTGATGTTGATCATGCAAGATTCGGAATCCCAGCGGGACTTCAGCCGGTTGTCGCCGGCCGGACGCCGGAGGTGGTTGTAGCCGTAGGCGATGCCGCTGATCCGGATCTGCGGGTTTTCTCCCGACGGCGACTCTACGTATTCCAATACCAACTTATCTCCCGAAACAAATTCGGTGGCAAACTCCGTTCTTTTCGAATTGGTTTTGTGGGAATAGGCGCCTAATATCCGGGTGTAAGCGGGGTCGTAAATAAACAGTTTCCCTCCTTCCGGAATCACAAACCGGTCGTAATACAGTAAGATCGCCAACGCACCGGGGGCGGAGATTTCCAAGCGCCGGATGGTTTGTCCATTGGGGAGGGTGATTTTTTCGCTGCGGTCTTCGAAGCGGATGTCCGCCGGGATCACCTTCGCGCAACGCGGGGGCATTCCCAGGTTTTCCCATTCCGCGTCTTCTTCCAGCAGTTGTTCCACGTTGAAGTCGACCGGCGCCTCGACCGGCGGCACCGAACTCCTGAGGGACGGAATCCCCCTGCTTGGAGGCAATCCTCCTTCGCTGATCTGCGACCATGCGGTGGTACATCCGATAAGGAAGAACAGCGTGATCAGTCCCCTGTTTTTTTTCGTCTTGAGCGATTTATTTTTCGTTTGCATCTTTTAGTTATTCTATATTAAGCAGGTGATAATGATTTTTTTACAAAGTAAGACGAAAAAAATGGGATATGCAATGATTATCCGTTAAAAGGCGGCGCCAACCCGCAGGGTTGAATATGGTGCCTGTTGCACAACTCCGCACGCCCACGGACAAATTTGTATATTCGGTTAAAAATGAGTAACTTTACCGTATAAAATTCAATCATATGCAAGGCTCAAAATCATATCAGGAAAAGTTGTTTGTAAGTTTTCGGTTA
>JAIRSN010000082.1 GCA_031255425.1 Dysgonamonadaceae bacterium | reverse complement strand
TTATTTTTTTTTATTCATTTAATTTATAAAGTATGAGAATAAAAGCTATTCATTTGTCGCATGCGCGTAACGAAGCGCATTATCGGTTTTTAAGTAATTATTATAGTTTATTGGGAGCGAATCCCAATATAATTAGTATTATTAATTCGCAGATGCCGGCGTTTGTCGAACTCATCACGAAAGAAAAACTATTAGTCGATCAGGGGGCAAAGAGCGATTTCACCCAAAAACTTGCCGACGTCGACAAGCGCCGCGATCTCGCTATCCGCGGGTTTCACGCCGGCGTCAAGTCGTACCTTATTCATTTCGATCCCGCCGTAAAAGACGCAGCGGTATCGCTTGAGAACCGTATTCAGGCTTTTCGCGAAGCAATCGCCCAAAAAGCGTACTTGGAAGAAACGACTGCCGTCGAGGTGTTTCTGGACGATATGGAAGGGAAGTTCGCAGACAGGGTCACAAAACTCGGTCTTACCTCTTGGGTGGAAGAATTGGGGAACACCCACGGGGATTTTTTGGACCTGTTTAACCAGCGCAACATCGAGTATTCAGAGCGCCCGAAGGAGCCGTTGCGCAACATCCGCACGCGGATCGACGCTGTTTACCACCAGATGATCGAGGTGATCGAAGCCACTATCGTGGTTAACGGCGAGAAAGGTTACACGGAGTTTATCAACCAACTGAACGCCCAGATCACCTATTTCAACGAACACGAGCATCATCACAAACAGTACGACCTTAAGAAAGCGGTCGTCCCGCCCATTCCGGACCAGGTGTACGCGGGCATACCAATCACGGTGCTGCCGGAGGTTTTCTACGAAGAAAAACAGTTGGTCTTCGAGGAAGATTTCGAAGTCACGTACAAGAACAATCACAAGCCGGGTCTGGCATTGATTGAAGTGCGCGGCAAGGGTGAGTATAAGGGAAAGATAACCGCCGGGTTTAATATCGTGGAAACCAAGTAAAGACTGCGTAAATAATTGGAGCGGCGGGGGCATTGTTTTTTGCTTCCGCCGCTTTTCTTTTGAATAAGATTCGTATATTTGCGCCATGATGATAAAAAAATACTTCCCCGAAATTACGCCCCGGCAAGAAACACAGTTTGCCGCGCTGTACGATTTATATACCGGCTGGAACAGCAAAGTCAATCTTATTTCCCGCAAGGACATCGAAAACCTGTACGAAAAACACGTGCTTCATTCCTTGGGAATCGCCCAAATAATCCGCTTTACCGACCACTCGGCGATACTGGATATAGGCACCGGCGGCGGATTCCCCGGCATACCGTTGGCGATTCTGTTTCCCGAAGTCCGGTTTTTGTTGTTAGACAGCGTCGGGAAAAAGATAAAAGTAGCGGAAGACATTGCCCAACAAACCGGATTAACCAATGTAGAATGTCGCCACGCGCGGGCGGAAGAAGAAAAAAGAACGTTCGATTTCGTTGTCAGCCGCGCCGTGATGCCGCTTGCCGATTTGGTGAAAACAGCACGGAAAAACATCGGACGCAAACAACAAAATGCCTTGCCCAACGGCTTCCTGTGCTTGAAAGGCGGCGACTTGCAAGCCGAATTAGCCCCCTTTAAAAGGAAAGCCATCGAATATGAATTAAGCGACTGTTTTCAGGAAGAATTTTTCAAAACAAAAAAAGTAGTTTATTTGCCCGGGTAATGGGCGGGAGATAAAATTATCCCTGTTTACTATTTGAAATCAGTAAATTTTTCCTACTTTTGTGGACCTTTTACCGAAAAGATTTTTAAAGATGACTCAAATTCAACTACGGGACAAAAAATTTGAAGTATTTCTGAAAGAAGAGATTATCCTGGCAGAAATAGAAAGAGTGGCGCAAGAGGTCAATGCCGATTTAAAGGGAAAAGATCCTCTTTTCGTTTGCGTCTTGAATGGCGCTTTCCTGTTTGCAGCCGAATTAATCAAAAGGTTTGATTCCGCCTGCGAAATCACTTTTATCCGCCTGAGTTCGTATGAAGGAGTCAACCGGAAAGAAAGCCTGAAAGAAATCCAGGGGTTGATGGAAAACGTTGAAAACCGGAACGTTGTCATCGTTGAAGATATTATCGACACCGGCCGTACTATGGAGTATCTTCTGAACTTGCTGAAAGAAAAAAAACCTGCTACCGTTAAAATCGCAACGCTGCTGTTTAAACCAAACGCCGTCCGGATGGCGATAAAACCGGATTATATTGTGAAAGAAATTCCCAACGACTTTATTGTCGGATTCGGCTTGGACTATAACGGCCACGGAAGGAATTTGAGAAATATATACAAAATAACAGATTAAAGTACATACTCCCTTTGTATAAACTAATTCAGGTAAATTGAAGAAAAAGAAATGTTGAATATTGTGATTTTTGGAGCTCCGGGTTCCGGAAAAGGGACGCAGAGCGAGTTAATTATTAAAAAATATGGCTTGTGCCATATCTCTACCGGCGAAATTTTACGTGAAGAGATAAAAGACCAAACCAATCTGGGCTTGATTTCCAAAGAATACATCAGCCAGGGGCATTTGGTTCCCGACCAACTGGTGATGGAGAAGTTCACAGAGATTCTCGACAAGACTTCCGGCGTCAAAGGCTATATCTTCGACGGATTCCCCCGGACAATCTTTCAGGCACAAGCGCTGGACGCCTTGCTGCTGGAACGCAAAACGCCCGTTGTGGCAACCTTCAGCCTGTCGGTCGAAGAAAAGGAATTGATTCGCCGTTTGTTGAAAAGAGGGACCGAAGCCGGACGAAACGACGACAATCCCGAAACAATCAAAAAGCGGCTGGAGATATATAAGGAACGCACAGAGCCTATAAAAGAGTATTACAGGAAAAAAGGCAAGCTCTTCAAAATCGAAGGAAACGGTTCCGTAGAAGATGTTTTTGAAGGCATTACCGATGCGATCGACAGACTGGTTTATTAATTATGTAACAATATGGTGGAAATGAAAGTGAAAATAATGGAAACCCGTTTCTTTTTTTCGCTTTCATTTTTTTTCCCCCTTTTCATTCCCTTATGTTGGAATCCAATTTTGTAGATTATGTAAAGATTTATGCCCGTTCCGGCAAAGGCGGAAGAGGCTCCACGCACTTCCGGCGCGAGAAATACATCCCCTTCGGCGGACCCGACGGCGGCGACGGCGGCAATGTGATTCTCCGCGGCGACCGCAATCATTGGACCTTGCTTCACCTGAAATACGAGCGCCACATCCTTGCCGGCCACGGCGAAGGCGGCTCCGGAAAATTAAGCCGGGGAAAAGACGGCGAAGATAAAATCATTCCCGTACCGGTCGGCACCGTTGTTTTCGACGGGGATACCGGCGCGTTTATTTCGGATATTCAATACGACGGGCAGGAAGTCGTCCTGCTGAAAGGCGGCAGAGGCGGGAAAGGCAATAATTATTTCAAATCGGCAACCAACCAGGCGCCGAAATACGCCCAGCCGGGAGAACCGTACGAAGAACGGCGGATCATTATCCAGTTGAAGTTGTTGGCAGATGTGGGGTTGGTGGGATTTCCGAATGCGGGAAAATCGACCTTGCTCGCTACCGTTTCCGCCGCCAAGCCCAAAATTGCCGATTATCCCTTCACCACATTGGAGCCAAGCCTGGGGATTGTCAATGTCCGGGATTCCCACTCTTTTGTCATGGCGGATATACCGGGGATTATCGAGGGCGCCAGTGAAGGAAAAGGCTTGGGACTGCGTTTTTTACGGCATATCGAACGAAATTCGCTGTTGCTTTTTGTTATCCCGGTCGATACGATTGATATTTCCCGCGAGTACGACGTTCTTTTGAATGAACTGTCGCGCTATAATCCCGAACTGTTGGGCAAACGCCGGCTTCTCGCCGTCTCCAAATCCGACCTGGCAGATGAGGAGCTGGAAATGGAAATGAAAAAGCATTTGCCTCCGGACGTGCCGTTCGTATTTATCTCGGCGGTCACCCACAAGGGAATTATTGCTTTGAAAGATCTTCTGTGGAAAGAACTGAACAATCCGGCGTATCACGATGCCGACAGCATCATCCGGAAACCGATGGACATTAAACCGGAGGAAGTGGAGGACTGTTTCGAGTATCCCCTCTCCGGAGAAGATATTAACGAGGAATTAGAATTTTAATAAAATGGAAAAAATAATCATTCTTGATTTCGGTTCACAGACGACCCAACTGATTGGACGTCGATTGCGCGAGATGAATACCTATTGCGAAATTGTTCCCTACAACAAATTTCCGGAGAAAGACGAATCGGTCATCGGGGTTATCCTTTCGGGGAGCCCGTTTTCGGTCAACGACAAAGAAGCGTTCAAACCCGATTTGTCTGCCATTAAGGGAAAATATCCCCTGTTGGGAATTTGTTACGGCGCACAATACCTGGCTTATATTTCCGGCGGGAAAGTGGAGAAAAGCGATTCCCGCGAGTACGGCCGGGCGCTTCTGACTCCCACCGACAAAACAGATCCGCTGATGAAAAGCATTCCGGATCAATCGCAGGTGTGGATGTCGCACGGAGATACGATTACGGTTGTGCCGGACCGGTTCAGAATCATTGCGCAGACGAAAGACGTAGCGTGTGCCGCTTACCGGATCGACGGAGAAAAGACGTGGAGTGTGCAATTTCATCCGGAAGTCTTTCATACGGAAATAGGCACCACGATTTTGGATAACTTCCTGAACATCTGCCGGGCGGAAAAAGACTGGACGCCTGCCAATTTCATCGAGTCGACCGTCAACCGGTTGAAAGAACAAATTGGCGACGACAAAGTGATCTTAGCGCTTTCGGGGGGCGTGGATTCTTCGGTGAGCGCCGCCTTGCTGAACAAGGCAATCGGTCGGAACCTTACCTGTATCTTTGTGGACAATGGGCTTTTACGGAAAAATGAATTTGAAGAGGTCCTGAAAGATTACGAGCATTTAGGGCTGAATGTCCTGGGAATTGATGCGAAGGAACATTTTTACAAGGCGCTGGAAGGAGTGACCGATCCGGAAAGAAAACGGAAAATCATCGGGAAAGGCTTCATTGATATTTTCGAGCAGGAAGCCCGGAAGTTGAAAGACATCCGGTGGCTGGCGCAAGGCACAATCTATCCCGACATTATCGAATCGCTTTCCATCACCGGAACAACCATCAAATCGCATCACAATGTGGGAGGACTTCCCGAAAAGATGAATTTGAAACTCATCGAACCGCTCCGTTTGTTGTTTAAGGACGAAGTACGGCGGGTCGGCCGTAAGCTGGAAATGAATGAACTGCTGATTCGCCGCCATCCGTTCCCCGGTCCGGGCTTGGGCGTTCGCATCTTGGGAAACATCACGCCCGAAAAGGTACGGATTCTTCAGGAAGCCGACGACATTTTCATCCGGGGGCTGCGCAACTGGAACCTGTATGATGCCGTCTGGCAGGCAGGAGCTGTTTTGTTGCCCGTTCAGTCGGTCGGTGTGATGGGAGACGAAAGGACCTACGAAAACGCCATCGCATTAAGAGCCGTAACCTCAACCGATGCAATGACGGCGGATTGGGCGCGTTTGCCTTTCGATTTTCTGGCAAAAGTATCAAACGAAATCATTAACAAGGTGCGCGGCGTGAACCGTGTCGTCTACGACATCAGTTCCAAACCACCGGCAACAATCGAATGGGAGTAAATAGACGGCTTATTTGAGGTATTCCAACAATCGCAGAACAAAATCTTTCAGCCGGAATTCCCTGTTCCTCCGGCCGCTGCTCCACACCGGGGTTTCGTATAACCGGTCGATTTTGTTTCGCTGCTCGCGAATGTAAGGTCGGTCGAAATTTCCCCGCAAAAGCGATTTAATAAAATAGATCCGGAGTCTTTCCAGGTAGACCGTCAGTTCCGGATACCGGTCGAACAACTTTTCACGACAGGAGATTTGAATGATTTTTTCCAAGACGATATAAAAGCTGTCCACGTTTCCGGCGGACTTCTTTTGCGTGATGGAGTTGCTCCGGATGTGGTAATAATAGGTCGGCAGGTGAGTCACGGTCATCGTCCGGGCGGACAAAGCAAGCAGGAAAGACCATAAGGTGTCTTCATGCAGGATTCCTTCCTCAAACCAAAGGTTTTTCTCCGTAAAGAGGCTCCGTTTTATTAATTTGTTACAGGGCATTTCATACCATTCCCGCTTCAGGAAAGAAGTGAAGATAAAATCGTTGCCGCTGTAAGTCCCTTTGGGAAGCCGGAGTTGCGGATAAGCCTTCCGCTTGTTTCCCACTACTTTTATTTCGCCGGTGACAACGTCGGCTGTTCCGTTTTCGGTTAAAGAAACCAGCGCCTCTATGCAATCGAAAGTCAATTCGTCATCGCTGTCCAGAAAGAAAAGATAGTCGCCCGTCGAAGCCTTTACGCCGGAGTTTCTGGCGGCGGCTAATCCCCTGTTTTCGGCATGGCGGACAATCTTTACGTTCTCTTTTTCGGGGAGATTGTTCAAAACCTTTTCCGCCATTTCCATACTGTTGTCGGGACTTGCATCATCGACCAGGACCCATTCGATGTTTTTATATGATTGATTCATCACCGACAGAAGACACCGTTCGATGTAGCCGGATACATTGTATATGGGGATAATGACGGAGACTAACATATGTTCAATAGATATTCCGCTATCTGTACGGCATTGAGCGCTGCACCTTTCTTGATCTGATCGCCTACGCACCAAAACGAAAGCCCGTTGGGATTGGAAATGTCTTTCCGGATACGGCCTACGTACACCGGGTCTGTACCCGCTGCAAATAAAGGCATCGGATATTCTTTCTTTTCCGGACAGTCTTGGAGAACGATTCCCTCTGCCTTCCTGAATGCTTCCCGCGCTCTCTCTACCGAAATCGGCCGCGCGGTTTCGATCCAAATCGCTTCGGAATGGGCGCGCAAGGCGGGAACACGCACACAGGTCGCGCTGACTGCCACATCGGAGTGCATAATCTTCTGCGTTTCATAGTGCATTTTCATCTCTTCCTTTGTGTAACCGTTTTCGGTGAAAACATCTATCTGAGGAATAAGGTTATAAGCCAACTGATAAGCGAATTTTTCGACGACCGGCGTTTCTTCGTTCACAATTTGCCGGTATTGGTTGGTCAATTCCTCCATTGCCGCGGCTCCGGCGCCCGAAGCAGCCTGATAGGTCGCCACATGAACCCGCTTGATATGCGAAAGCCGGTCCAACGGCTTCAAAGCCGTTACCATTTGGATTGTCGTACAGTTGGGATTGGCAATGATTCTTCTCGGACGATGCATGGAGTCTTTCGCATTCACTTCGGGAACAACCAGCGGCACATCACTGTCCAGGCGGAATGCACTGGAATTGTCAATCATCACGGTGTTGTACTTTGTAATTGTTCCGGCAAACTCTCTGGAAACATCGGCGCCGGCAGAAGTAAAAGCAATATCCACTCTTTTGAAATCGTCATTGTGCTTCAATTCTTTTATAAGAAGCTGTTTCCCACGGAAAATATAAACACTGCCCATACTGCGGGAGGAACCGAAAAGGGTCAATTCTGTTATCGGGAAATTCCTTTCGTCCAATACACGTAAAAACTCTTGCCCAACGGCTCCACTTGCACCAACAATAGCTATTCTCATTTTTTACTCTTTTTGAAAATTTTTTATAAATGTCACTTGTCTTTCCGAAATTAATTCTACATTTGCACCGGATATATTGGTGACCGGAACACATTGCAGAGCCAAAACCTGCAAACATAAACTTGGGAACTATTATATAACCAAAACAGACGCAGGATTTACACCTGCAAATTTAATAATTAATTAACTAAACCAACACGTATCATGAGGAAATTTATTTTTATTCTTCTTGTTTCGCAGTCTTTAACTGCTTTTTCTCAATTTAGTGACAGCTTTAGCGACGGATTGTTCCTGAGTGGCGACGGTTTCGATCGTGAAGTTAATTGGACCGGCGATATTGCCGAATTTATTGTCAATGAGTCCCGGCAATTACAACTAAGCTCTGCTGACAATCATTCCCCCTCTCAGTTGAAAACTCATTCTTACATTACAAAAAATGCAAGTTGGGAGTTTTATGTAAACATGGGTTTTAATCCCTCGTCTTCCAATTATACTAAAATTTACATCGTTAGCGACGAAGACGATTTTACGGGAGAACTCAACGGGCTTTTTATCCGAATCGGATATGCCGACAAGAACATCTGCCTGATACAATCCAAGAAAGGGGGGAACAATAAAATCCTGATCCAAGGCGAAAAAAAGCGACTGGAATCTTCTTCGATTGCCTTGAATATCAAAGCAACGATGAGCAATTCGGGAGAATTTAAGTTGTACTCCCGCTTGAACGAAGAAAGCGACTTTACGTTGGAAGGGTCTTGCAAAATCACAGAGTCTCTTGTCAGCAATTGGTTTGGAGTTGTTTGTTTCTTTACGATAACCCGTCGCCAATTGTTTTTCTTTGATGATTTTAGCGTGAAAACGGAAGAAATTGACGACCCCGAACCGAATCCGAATTTACCGGGAGCGGGGGACATTCTTATCAGTGAAATTATGGCTAATCCGGGTTCGGATTCAGGAAATCCGGAATATGTCGAATTGTACAACGCAACCGATAAGACGTTTCAACTGAGTGATTGCCTGTTTTTTTACGATGATAAATCGTATTCGTTGCCGGAAAAGGCGATTGCGCCCAAAAGTTATTTCGTTCTATGCAAAACAACTGCAACAGAATGGTTCGGGAACGACGTCAATGTGAACGGAGTAACCTCTTTTCCAATTTTAGCCAACACAGGCAAGCTGCTGATGCTTGGGAATACGCAAAACGAATTGGTTTCATGGTTTGAATATTCCGATCAAATGTATAAGGACAACGCAAAAAAGACCGGAGGCTGGTCGTTGGAATGTATCGACTTAGGCAATCGTTCCAATACCGCCGGAAACTGGTCGGCATCCGTCGATCCGTCGGGAGGAACACCCGGAAAGGAAAATTCCGTAAAATCGGATAATCC
>JAIRSN010000262.1 GCA_031255425.1 Dysgonamonadaceae bacterium | reverse complement strand
GTTTTTATTGATTATTTATTCACCGTTTATTAATAAATTCCGGCTCCGGTAAAGACAACCCCAACTTATATAAACATGAGAGATAAAAATGATTTGAATAATAAGTTGCCTTTACCTTTGCCGGAAAGAATTATATCTTTTTTATATGTTTCATGCTGTACTGTGGGCTTCCTGAGTCCCGAAAGAGAAGCGATTTAAAATGACGAAGCGGGGACTTGTAACTTTATCCGTTCTAGAGGTTCTGAACTACCTGTTATAGCAAATAAGTCATGCCCACGCTTCCTACGTGAGCGTTTACTAACTTATTCTTGCTATAACCGAAATTGTTCAGATTTCTAGAACAAGAACAAAAGCTAACGCTTTCTAAAAATAATTATGTATAAAAATTGGGTTTCTATGCTTTATTAAAAGAAACCGCGCAAAAATAGTGAAAATCTTTTAAAATACAATATCGTGCCGCTTTAAAATAATAAAAGCGGCTGAGCCGCTGTGTCCGCCGGTACTAAAAAATGGAAACAGGATTTTTTCCGTAAACAATATTATCGATCAGCCGCACATCCCCCGCATATACCGCGATACAACCCACCGGACAGTTCGTGTCCGCCCAGCCGTTGAGAGGTTGCAGCGTGCAACCATCCACAATATCGAAGTACTCTACCTCCAATCCGGCAACGGCATTGATCCGGCTTACCACCCACTGTTCGAGCGCCCGAACGGAAAGACTGCCCCGGAGCGCATCGCTTTCCGAAAGGGTTTTGAAGATGCAAGCCGCCCTTTCCCGTTGCGTTGCGGTCAGCCGGGCATTGCGGCTGCTCATCGCCAAGCCGCCCTCCTCGCGCACAATGGGACAGGCAACGATCTCTATCCCCAAAGCCAATTGCTCTACAAGCGCCCGGACAATGGCTAATTGCTGGAAGTCTTTCTCGCCGAAGTACGCCCGGTCCGGCTTTACGATGTCGAAAAGGCGGCTGACCACCTGCGCCACCCCGTTGAAATGCCCCGGACGAAACCTGCCTTCCATCACCGTTTCCAGGCTGCCGAAATGAAACCGGCGCCGGTCCGGTTCGGGATAAATTTCTTCTACCTCCGGAACAAAGGCAATATCCGCCGCCGCCGCTTCCAGGCGTTCGCAATCTGCCGCCAATGTCCGCGGATAGTTCAACAGGTCGTCCGGATTGTTAAACTGGTTTGGATTAACAAAAATACTGACAACCGAAACATCGTTCCCGGCAACGGCTCGTTTTACCAACTCGATATGCCCCGGATGCAAAGCCCCCATCGTAGGCACAAACCCGATGGACTTCTTAGCCCCCTTTTCCTGCGCCAAAACGGTTTGCAATCCGGCAATTGTATGTATTAATTTCATGCTTGTATCTTCAAAAAACGGCTGCAAAACTAAACAAATAAATACACATCTTAAAATATAATGAAAGTTATTAGTGTTTTATTTTTGAAATTTATGGATTTTTTTTTATTATCTTTGCACCGTCAATCAATGGATTACTTTTTATGGCAGCAAAGAAAATACTTTTTATTACGACAGAAATCACTCCCTACATGCATGAAACGGAAATGTCTGTTATCGCTCGTCAGCTCCCGCAGGGGATTCATGAACGAGGGAAAGAAATCAGGACTTTCACGCCTAAGTTTGGGATAATCAACGAAAGACGTAACCAACTGCATGAAGTGATTCGCCTCTCCGGAATGAATCTCATCATTAACGAAACCGATCATCCGCTGGTTATCAAGGTGGCTTCCATTCAGGCCGCCCGCATGCAGATCTATTTTATAGATAACGACGACTTTTTTCAACGGAAATACCTGTTGCGGGACGGCAGCGGAAACGAATTTACAGACAACGACGAAAGAAGTATTTTCTATGTGCGCGGCGTAATGGAAACGGTAAAAAAACTGAAATGGATCCCCGACCTGATCCACTGCCACGGCTGGATGACCGCCCTGGCGCCGCTCTACATAAAGAAACATTACCGGGGAGATCCGTGTTTCAAAAACTCGAAAATAATCTATTCTGTTTACAACGACGATTTTGAACAGCCTTTCGGAAAGGATTTTGTGCGCAAGCTGAAAATAGACGGCATCACGCCGAAAGATACCGCGCATATCGAAAAGGGAGCCGACTTTAAGTCGCTCAGCAAAGTCGCCATCGACTTTTCGGACGGAGTGATTCAGGGAAGCTCCGAGATTCATCCGGAAGTAAGGCAATACGCTCAGCAGAAGGGAAACATCCCTTTCCTCGACTACCAACCGGAAGAGGTGTACATTGATGCATTCAACGATTTCTACGATCAGATTTTAACAAAATAGTACTAAATAATAAAAACAATGAAAGCAAAAATATTCCTGCCTTTCGTTCTTCTGTGCCTGTTCTGCTGGGGATGCAACGATTCCCTCGACAGCATAGGCACCGGCATCCAACCGGATGAAGACAAAATCAAAGTATTTATCGATACCCTGGCTATTGAAGGAAAAACCGTAAAACTGGATTCTATTTATGCCAAGTCCGTGAATGGCTTGCTGGGGGCATTTTATGATCCGCAATACGGCTCGTTGCAGGCAAGTTACGCCTGCCAATACTATCCCTCCGAAGGATTCGGCACGATAGACAGCATCTACACGCCCGGATTCGAAGCGAATAAAATCGATTCGATGCGGCTCAATGTGTTGTATGCTTCGTATTACGGCGATTCCCTCGCCCCGATGGAAGTAAGCGTTTATCCTGTGGTTAAGATGGATAAGAATTATTATACCAATGTCGACCCCGCCCTGTTCTGCGATATGAATACCCTGCTGGGACGGCAATCCTATACCGCCAGGGACCTGAATATATCGGACTCTGCCAATCTCGCGAATCAGGCGACCAACTATAAAGTGGTGTCCATTCCGCTGCCGGTCGAACTGGGGAAAAAGTTTCTGGACGAGTACCGGAAACTGGAACACGGTCAGGGCGCCTACTCGTCGCCCGAAGCCATGGCGGAGTTTTTCCCCGGCACATACCTCGTCCCTACTTTCGGGAAAAGGTGTATGCTGAATGTGGAAGGAACAGCCATTTACATCTACTATACGCGCGAATATAAGACCAAAAAAGTGGACAGCGACGTCGACTCTGTTTATACCCGCCCCAATGCGTCTATTCTGAATGTGACGAAAGAAGTGCTGCAACTGAACCGCTACACCGGTGCGAATGATGCCTTCCTGTTGGAACCCACACAAGACGACAAGATGTATCTGAAGACGCCGGTAGGGATTTGTTCCCAGATTACGATTCCCGTTTCGGAGATGGCGGATGCCGTCGGCGACCGGAAATTCAGCGGCGTAAAGCTCAGCATTGAAGCCTATCCGAAAGACACAAAGAAGCCCTATGCTTTCGATTTTCCGGGATTAGGCACCCAGGTCGGATCCGTCATGGCGACCTCCAAGTTGCTGTTGATCGAAGCGGATTCGGTCAAAACCTTCTTTGAGTCCAAAAGAACGGCGGACAACAAGACCAGCTTTGTCACGGTCTTCAATTCGAAGACCCATTCCTATACCTTCGATAACATCTCCAATGTGATTCAGAATGAAATAGAGAATGCCAAAAGAGAGAACCGGGAGCCGCAAGACCTGGAGCTTCTGCTGTTGCCCGTTCAAGTATCGTATTATATGTACACCAACGCATACAGTTATACCTCCTATCCGGTAGACATTACTTCAGCCCACTATTTATATCCGTCGGCGGTGACGCTCCGGAAGAATTTGAAGGTAGAAGTAGTCGCTGTCGGTTTGCAGTGAAACGACAAAATAAGCCTGTTCGCAGGAATACCTGAAACCTTGATGAAACAAAGCGAAAGCGCCCTATCTCCGGGCGCTTTATTTTTTTCTGTAATTACCGGTGTAATCTGTATTCTATATATGGATGAGCGCAGGTGAAAACCTCTTAGTCCTCCTTCGGCACAAAATCCTCTACGCTTTTTCCGTATGCCAATAATTCCCTTACGATCGAAGAACTGATT
>JAIRSN010000256.1 GCA_031255425.1 Dysgonamonadaceae bacterium | reverse complement strand
GACATCTTAATTTTATTGTTTTTTATTATTACCTTTTGAATTAAAAGATTTTCTCAAAATCAGGGTGCAAAGATATGTATTAATTTTCTTTTATCCAAACTATTTTTGGAATATCAGCGATCTGGGAATAAATTGTCTAAATATTATTTTTAGGTGCTGAGAAGTAAAAGAAACTGCGCCTCCGTGTACAGCCGAATAAGTTAAATTACCGTATTGCCGGTTTTATAACATACGAATAATCATACACATCGTCCAGCATCCGGTAGTGTTTCATCGGATGCTTGCCCCAACTGTCATCGCCTCCTACACCCAGTTGCTTCAGGTCGATATTAACGTAAATGCCGTTCAGGTGGGGAGTAATATCGACCGGATGCTGCTGCTTTTTCGTTAGTCCCGGGTCAAAATCCTCGTCGGGATTGTAACGGGCATTGAAACAGATTGGCGCATCAAACCCCTCAAAACGAACACCGAAGCCGCTGTCGTCGGTAAACGAAACGGTACGCACATCCGTGCGGTAACCATTTTCCTGGGGACGAATGTAGTCGAAGCCGAGATCTTTCACCTTCGCACTGTAATTCCCCACCAATGCCGAGCGGTTGCGGTCGTTGTAGTTTTCCCAGGGACCCCTGCCGTAATAATTGACATGCTCAAACATTTTCGGGATAGACATCTTCATGCCGAAACGCGAAGGTTCCGGATGAGCAATGCCCTTCATATTGATATTGGCACACACCTTCACCGAACCGTCGTTGCGTACCAGGTACGAAAGCGTGTACGGAATGTTCAAATACCGGATAAGTGCCGTTACAACCACTTCCACCCCTTCCGCCGCCTGCGGTTTTACCTCCACCTTTTTGATGTCGGGATGATCGCCCGCGTTACGCCAGATATTGGCGGAGTTCTGCTGCATATAACCGAAATCGTTGTCGGTCGGCGCACGCCAGAAGTTCGGAACCGGCGCAGAAGCCAGTAAGCGTTGTCCTTTGAAAGCATAATGGGTGAGCGTGCCGTTTGTAAGCGAGATTTGCCCTTCGACATCTCCGCTTTCAAACCGCAAATCCGTACCCGCCTGTGTCACTTTTAACTGTCCCTGCGGATGGGAGGAGGCAAAGAATTGATTTTCCGGGAAGGCAAAGTCCTCCGCTACGACTTCGTGCCCCGCCGGGACAAGGTCAGTCGCCGTTCTCGTAAAGGCTTTCAACCGGAGGAAATATTCCTCTCCCTTGTGAATGTCGAATTCCGGTAACGAAAGCGTTATGTCCGTTTCCGTAAGCGGTTTGCCTTTAATCATAACCGGCTTTGAAACAATCAGTGTCCCGTTTTTGTACAACTCCCATTTATAATCGTAGGCATTCAGGTCGGTAAACAGGTGCCTGTTTTTCAGCCGCACCTTGCCTTTTTCAATGTCTATGGCTTTCATCCAAATGGGCGACTAAACTGTTTTGACCTCATAGATGCCCGGATGCACGCTGCGGTCGGCATTGACCAGGCCATTGGCGCAGAAATTTTCGTCGTGCGTCCAGCCGCCGCCCCCCAAATCGCCGCCATACGCCCAGTACTTGCGTCCAAGTGCATCTTTGGCTTCCAGCCCCTGGTCAACCCAATCCCAGATAAAGCCGCCCTGCAATATGGCATACCGGTCTATCACATCCCACAGTTCCTGGAAATTACCGGTACTGTTTCCCATCGCGTGGGCATATTCGCACGGGATATAGGGACGGTTCACACCGGTTCTTTGGGCATAACTTTCCATTTCCCCGGCAGTTGGGTACATGGGGCAAATAATATCGGTAAATTCACCCTCCCCGTTGCGGTCGCACTGTACCGGGCGTTGTGCCCGGTCGTTTTCTTTCAGCCAGTTGTAAGTTGCCTCGTAATTGGGACCGAAATCGCTCTCATTGCCCAGCGACCAGATAATCACGCAAGGATGGTTCTTGTCCCTTTCAAACATCCGGATGGTGCGGTCCAGGTGTTGCCCTTTCCATTCTTCCCTGAAAGAGGGATGCCGGCTGCGGTCGAACCCGTCAAGCCCGTGCGCCTCGATATTGGCTTCGTCCACTACATAGAGCCCGTATTTATCGCAGAGTTTGTAATATTCGGGACTCTGCGGATAATGGCTTGTACGGATGGCGTTATAGTTGTGCTGCTTCAACAGTTGTATGTCTTTCAGCTTGGTTGCTTCATCGACATAATGGCCGTATTTTTCGTGGTGTTCGTGGAGATTCGTTCCGCAGACCAGGATCGGTTTACCGTTAAAAAGCACTTGTTTACCCTTGATTTCGACTTTACGGAATCCTATTTTCGCGCCTGCCATTTCGAGAAGATTGCCGTGGATGTCTTTCAATGAAATAACAGCCGTGTAAAGGTTGGGGAATTCCGGGCTCCATTGCCTGGGTTGCTTCACATTCGCCGCCAGCGAAACGGACTGTTCCTTTCCGGCGGCAATGCCTTTGATGGTAAAATCTTTTTTGACAAGCGTTTTTTGTTGGTTGTCGAGCAATGAAACTTCCACTTTGTATGCGCCGGAAAGGGCATTGGTAAAGTTGCGAATATCGATGCCGGCATTGAAGATGCCGTTCCTGCAGGCATTGTCCAGGTCGCCGTTTACATAAAAATCTTCAATAGAAATTTTCGGGCGGGCAACCAGCAGCACATCGCGCTCGATGCCTGCCAGCCGCCAGAAATCCTGGTCTTCGAGATAGGAAGCGTCCGACCATTTGAAGATTTGCAACGCCAGCAGGTTTTTGCCTTTTTTCAGAAAGCGGGTAATATTGAACTCGGCGGGCGTTTTGGCTACTTTGGAATAACCTGCCCGCTGCCCGTTCACATAAACCGTCATTGCGCCTGAAACAGAACCGAAATAAAGGATAACTTCCTTTTCGCTAAACGACTCCGGCACTTCAAACCACGTGCGGTAACTCCCTACCGGCAAATCATCGTTATCCAGGCAGGGCGGATTAGCGGGAAAGATATACTTGATATTGGTATATACCGGAACGCCGAAACCCTGCGTTTCCCAGGAGGCAGGGACGCGGATGTCTTTCCATGCCGATTCGTTCAGGTTTTCGAGATAGAAATCCGCCGGACGGACGGCAACTTTTCCGGCGAACAGGAACTTCCACGTCCCATTCAGGCTTTTTACAAACGGCGAGGCAAACTTGTCGTCGGTTATCACTTGCGGCAGATTGGCGTAGGGGATGAAATCCGCACGGGGCGGTTCTTTGCCTTCGTCGATGATTGCCGGGTTTTCCCAGAAATTCTGGGCGGACAGACTTATGAAGCAAACCAATAATAATAGAATTGTTAATTGTTTCATATCACAGCTTTTACTAAATTTATTTTAATTTCATCTTCGGTCAGCAATATAATGCCATAGGGATTTAATTCCATGTCTTTCGGAACCTCCGGAATACTTTCTACCGAATAATTTACTTTATTTGTATTTGCTTCCGCCGGATTTTGCAGGGTAGTTCCGTCTAACCGAAAGCCTTTTCCTGCCGAAGTTTTGTTCCCCAACAATTTGTTTGCATTGGCTACCGTTATCTTTTCGCTGGTCTT
>JAIRSN010000120.1 GCA_031255425.1 Dysgonamonadaceae bacterium | reverse complement strand
CGGGGTTCCCCGGCATTCCCTGCTTATCTTCTTAATTTCCCCCAGGCGATACCCCCCAGAGCCGCTATCAGAATCACATAAACGGGCGATACGCCCCAATACCAGATCAGAAAAGCCGAAGCAATGGGGATTATCACGGTTTTCAGGTTGATGCCGATTGCTTTGGCGGTGGAAAACACCGGAACGGCTATCAAAGCCACTACCGCCGGACGGATGGCATTGAACATTTTAGCGATGTATGGGTTTTCACTGAAATTCCGAAAGAAGACAGCAATCAACAGGATAATCACAAAAGACGGCAGTATAGCGCCCAAAGAGGCAACGATACTGCCTGCATTTTTTTTCATCCGGTAACCGGTAAATACGGCAATGTTGACGGCCAATATGCCCGGAACGGATTGTGATAAAGCAATGATGTCGACGAAATCACCGGCAGAGATCCACTGTTTGCGCTCAACGACTTCTTTTTGAATCAGGGGCAACATGGCGTATCCTCCGCCAATGGTAAAGAGTCCGATTTTGGCAAAAACATAAAATATTTGTCCATACAGATTCATCAGCGATTTCTCCTGACGCTTCTTGTTGGGGACGATTTTTCGGTTTTTTGTTTGGCGGACGATTTCGTTTGCTGTCCTTTATTTCCCCTTGTAGCCGATTTTGTTTCTTTGACTTTTTTGGTTTTCCCTTCTTCCGTTTGGGTTACGGTTGCCGTGTCTTTTACGACCTTATAAATCCACAGGTTGCGGTCGAACGCATTCAACTGACTTTCGATACTGTCCTGCGCGCGTTTCTGCGCTTCCGGATCCGTTCCTACTTCCTGCGCCAGACTCCGGCCCATCATATTGACCGTCTTAATAATATCGCCGGTGTACATGTTTTTGTGGAAGTAGTCGTCAATCGTATAGGTCAATGCGTTGTTATAATTGGAAGTCATAATCATTTCCCGCGAAAGGTAAGGCCGGATGTCGTCGTATTTCAGCCAGAACAGCGCCTCTCTGGTGGAACCTCCGTAGTAGAAGTCTTCCCGAACCAGAACCGGACAGATGGCAATGACTCCGGTCTTAAACGTTCCGGTTGCCTGATCGAAGGAATAGCCTTCTTTAATCATATACTGAGTCACTTCCGAACCGGGAATATCCCTCTCGTCCACCACGAAGCGGTTTCCCTCTTTGGTGTACAGCAACTGGTATTTCTTCAGGAAGCCTTCCTCGAAGTCTACCTTCTGGCTTTCTTCAAAGACTTCGCCCCCTTCCAGGTAGTTGTATGCGGTTATTTTTCCGTCCGATAGCAGTTTGAATATCAGGGTAAACAGATTCTGCCGGTCGCCCTGCGGTTGCACGGGATAATACAAAGCGGCATTGTTCTCGTTCTTTGTCAGGTCGACCGTTCGGTAGATAATCCTTTCCCACACAATATGGCCGGGCATCCGGGAGGCTTCTTCGTTTTTTATCCTGGCTCTTTCCGTTAAATTGGAAACGGTGGGCGCATTCGCCTCCGACGGCCGTTGACGGCGGACAGAACGTCCGGATTGATCCTGTGCTAAGCCTTCCTGCGTGCATGCAAAAAGCAAAACAAAAAAGCCGATATAATAAAATGGTTTCATATCTTTAATTTATTCTTATCTCCATAGGAGCGTTTAATGTTCTTTCTATTCCGTCGGGACCCCGCACCACGATGCCTCGTATCAACAGGGTTTGTCCGCGTTGCATTCCGCGTATCACATCTTTTTGTTGTTGAGAAAAGCGGGCGCCGTCGGAGCTTGTGGTCATGGCAAAGCCCATCGAATCGAATTTCTGCAATTCAAACCGCAAGACGGTAAACGGTTGATCCAATATCCCGTCGTCGATTGCCGCATTCAACATTTCCACACTGACCAATGCCGCTTTAGCCAAAGGCGTTCCGCCCTTGTAGCGGACTTTGTTGCCATCCGGATTGGTTATGTTCAGGTAAGCGGTAGGGTCGGGGAGTTGCCTTACGCGGAAAGTGTTTTTTGCCATTTCCTGTGTATGTCCGCCCGTCATTCTTGCCATTACGGTAATCACGGCGTCGGATCCGTACCGCGGCGTCGCCACCCAAATATCATTTCCTTTGTGCGTCAGCGTTCCGTTTGAAATGCTTGCCGAAACATTCTGCCCCGCCACTCCGGGAACGGCGATTCGTATTTCATTCGCAATGCCGGCGTACAATACATTCATCCATACGGGGGCAATCGTGGCGCTGGGTTCCACCACAAAGTACTGGGACGTGAAATCGTGACGCGAGAAAGACCCGTCGCCCCGCGGCATTTCAATGTAACCGTTTAGCTGAAACGTTCCGGTCGAACCGGCGCCGGCGACATATTGCCCGTTGGCTTCGTCCGGCAATTGTTTGCCGTTGACATATATCTTCGGCCGTTGCGTGGAATCCTGCGCCGAAAGGACGATGTTCGCCCTGTAAGCGCCTCCCCGCATCACCACCTGGGTTTCCGGAATCACAAAGGCGTCTATCTTGTTGACCCGGAAGTCTTCTATATCCACATTCTTCAACAGGTCGCTCAACACTTCTCCTTCGGCATACCGGATGTCGTTCTGCAACTTGGTCAACAGTGTTACGGACGCTGCCACCGGCATTTGCCAGAACATGGATTCTTCCCATGTCTGTTTATTTTCTTTCGCTTTTCCGGACGGTTCCGTACTCAGGTTACTTTCGATAATGTTTTTAATGGAAGGCGCGGATACCAAAGACGCTACGTGTTGCCGGTAAACGTCAATATCCGCCTTTAGTTTGGCTGCGTCGTTCTGTCCCCGTTCGAACATTACGTCGTAGGCTGCATTCAAATCATCGGGATGTTTCAGATGCTCCGGGTTTCCGTCTTCGCCGTCTGCCTTTACTACGATTCGTGTTTTCAGTTCCTGTATATAATTGAACAGCGAATCGGTTTTGGCTTTTACTACGGCGCCTCTTTCATACCAAATCCCTGTTTTTTCGGGATTGGTTTGATAATACGTTTCCAGATTGCCGAAGATGCGGTCGTTATGCTGCGTTGATGCCTTTACGGAACGAAGCAATCCTTCTTCCACCAATTCAAAACCATCCAACACTTCAGAGGAGACATTGAGTGCAAGCATGGCAATGAACACCAGATACATCAGGTTGATCATTTTCTGCCTTGGGGAATTTGGGGTGTTTGAAGCCATCGTATTTCAGGATTAGGTATTAGGATTGAAATTACCGGGAACGGGATTGAATCCGGGTCCGGCGCCGTACATATTCATCGTCATGGCATTTAACAAACGATTGTAAACACCGTTGAGCGCATGGAGTTGTTGCGCCATCTTTTCCGTTTCGCTGCGGAATACCGAACTGTCGACGATAGAGCCTTCGTACAGGTCTTTTATCCGCATCAAACCGGAATTGATCCGTTCGATTGCATCAATCTGGGAGCTGACGCTCTTCAATTGGATTTCATAAATGGTATTTAATCCTTGTATGTTCCGGTTCAACGCTTCCATCTGCTGGACATAGCCTCTGGATGACTGGTTGATGCCATCCGAATTGTCCGTAATACTCTTGTATGAGCCCAATAAAATATCGGAAACATCCGTCAGGTTATTGGTTACCGAGCTGAACCGTCTCATATCTTCCGACATAGCCGTCAGTTGATCCAGGTATTGTTGGGTCGCTTCCGTCATTTCCGCCATTTTGGACAACTGGTCGGCAGCGGCAGCCATTTTCTTAATGCTTGCCGTCAACGCATTGCTGTCTTCCTCCGAGATGTTTACGGCGTTGGAAATGCCGAACGACTGTTTTATTTCTTCGACGCTCATGTTTTCGACGGACTCGGAAGCCGACTGAGGCCGTGCGCCTCCGCCTCCGAAGTTTCCTCCGCCGATGATTACCGGTCCGCCTGCACCGCCCGTTCCTGCACCCGCATTACCCGTTGCCGTGCCTTCCATCGAACCGCCGGCGGCTCCGCCGATGACAATCGAGCCGTTTTTGCCGTTACCATTCCCGAACGTAGGACGGTCGTCTTCGTCATTGGTATCCAAGACCGGGAAAACCCGTTCCCACTGGTAATCTTTTGCGGGATGGTCGAATGCCGAGATGAGGAACACCACAAACTCGGTAAGCAAGCCGACGGTAAGGAAAATATTTCCCAGTCCCCAAGGCCAGTGAGTCAACTTTGCTAAAGCGCCGATGATTACGATTGCAGCGCCTACGCTGTAAAAGATCTGAAAGAAACGTCCCCCCTGTTCGCCGGACAGGAACTTTTCGATAAAGTTTTTATATCTTCTTCTAAAACCCATTTTTACTAAATTATAAATTATAAGTTATGAATGTATAACTGTTATTTTCTCTTTGAAAGTCCCACTTGTGTTCTTACGCAACGAAACCCGATATAGGAACGCTGTTCATTCTGGTATTCGAACGAACGGATGTCCGAACGGATAAAATGCGCTACATCTTTCCACGAACCTCCCCGCACCACTTTTTTCTTCAGGGCATAAGGATCTTCTTTTGCCGCATTGTAGATATATTGCGAATTGATGTCGTTCATGATCTCCGGGCCGGATTCCAGAAAGGCAGTGGAAGTCCATTCCGCCACGTTTCCAGCCATATCATACAAGCCGAACTCGTTGGGAGAGAAAGAGGCTACCCGCGACGTAATCAGGTGTCCGTCTTGTGTATAGTTCCCTTCTCCCGGTTTGAAATTGCCCAGAAAACAATCCTTGTCGCCTATCGGAGTTTCCTGCCGCCAGGGGTACCTGTTTTCCGACTTACCGCTTCGGGCGGCGTACTCAAATTCGGCTTCCGTCGGCAGGCGGTAGGGTTCGATTGTATTCCGCCGGGTGGCGTCGAGCGACTTTTTCAGGAAGTCGGTTCTCCACACGCAGAAAGCGCCCGCCTGTTCCCACGAAACACCCACTACCGGATAATCGTTGTATCCCGGATGATTGAAATACAACCGCATATACGGTTCGTTATAGGCATTGTTGAAGTCGTTGACCCATACCGATTCGTCGGGATAGACATTAATAATGTACGAATTGAGGAAGTCCCAGATGCTCCCCAACGGGCGGGTAAGCGTTTCGTTGATGATTCGCCCGTCTTCGTTGACGTAAGCCGTATCTTTTGAAATCAATACCTCTTCGTTCGGATCCGGGGTAATGTCCGTATTGTACTCCCTTTTTTCGGGATTCAGGCGATTCCGCCGCAGGGCAGCCTGTGTCGCATCGAAAATGGAATACCGGTAGATCATCTGTTCCGGGTCCAGCTTCGTTTCCCCGGTGACCGGATTCGTATAGTTTACGCTTTGGATGGCACGAAGTTCGTCTTCATTCGCCCTCCGTTCGCTTGGGATGGGTCTTTTCCAGTCTAAGATGGGCGGCTCGTAGGGGTTCCCGTCCTTGTCTTCTTCTATCTTGAACAAATCGTTTCCTCCGTAAGACGGATCGTAGAGCCGTTCCCGGATAATGGAGTCCCTCACCCAATAGACAAACTGGCGATATTCCGCATTGGTGATTTCGGTCTCATCCATCCAGAAATTATCAATCGAAATGCCTTTCGGATTTTGGTAAAGCCCCCAGACCGTATCGTTCCGGGCAGGTCCCATTTCGAAGGATCCTCTTTTTATCAATACCATTCCGTGCGGGTTGGGTTCGCTCCACGCACCGGCGCTCACGCCTGTAAGTTCGCCTCCGTCGCCGGAAAGCGACCGTCCGCAGGATGCCAGAAAGAATGAGAAGAACGAAAGAAATGAAATGAATGAAACCATTCTTCTCATTGTTATTCTTTCCTGCACTCTAATTCGTATTCCCTTATTCTTCATTCTTTTCATTTTCTATATACTTTCATTTCTATAATATTCTTATACTTTTGTGTCTATTCTTTTTCCCTTTTTTCAGGCTCATATCGATGGAATATTTGATGAACAGTTCATGGCTTCCGGAGGTTCCTTTTATAATGTCGGAAATGGGAAAATCGTATGCGTATCCTACTTCCAGCATCTTGAACTTGCCGCCCAACAGGACCAGGACGGCGTCTCCTTTGCGCCAAGAGAGGCCGCCCCAGAACATTTTATTATATACCATGCGTAAAGAGACATCTAATTGGGTTTGTTTCAACATTCCTTTCCACGCGCTTTGTTTTGTTTCGGCGACCAGAGAGTCTGCTTCTACGCGGAGAGCGCTCATTTCGGTTGTCTTCAGCAAAACAGAAGGTTGTAATTCTAATAACGGATTGTTTAATGCTATATTGTATCCGGCGGTAAAATAATAGGAGCGAGGTATTTCGAGCAGGTAGTTTTCGTCCAGTTCCAATTGGGGCGCCGTCAGATGGGTGACGGAAAGTCCTGCATACCAATTTTTAGCGGCGTAATAGATTCCGAATGCACCGTCGATGGAATTTCCGGAGACTTGGGTTAGGGGGATGGCTTCGTCGTTCGGGTCGCTGGATTCGTCGTCTTCCGGGATTTCCACTTTTGTTCCGTCGAAAGATTCGCTGATGTATCCCGCCTGTATTCCCAGGCTCAGTTGTCCTCCGAACAGTTTGAGCTTAAAGGCATATTGTCCGGAGATCAGGTTGGTTTTGAAAAGACCGATCTGGTCGTTGTACATGGATACGCCCACGCCGTGTTCTTTTCCGAAAAATTTAACGGGCATCTCGCCCAGGATAATTCCGGTCTTGGGGGCATGTTCCACGCCCAGCCATTGCAGGCGGTACAGCCCGGTCAGCTCCAGCTTGCCGGATTGTCCGGCATAGCCCGGATTGAAATAACTGCGTGTCGCCCAATAATTACTTAACTGGCTATCAAATTGTGCTAAAAGTAAGTGACAATTTGCTGCCAAACAAAGAATTCCTATTGTAACCGTTTTTTTCACGTAATATTAACGGATAGAACGGCAAATAATTGTATCCGCTCCCGTATTTTAACGGCGGCCGCGGACACGGAGGCTCAGCC
>JAIRSN010000070.1 GCA_031255425.1 Dysgonamonadaceae bacterium | reverse complement strand
GTGCCCAGGACGGGATTTGAACCCACACGCCGAAAACCGGCACTACCCCCTCAAAGTAGCGTGTCTACCAATTTCACCACCTGGGCTTTGAAAAGGAGTGCAAATATACATTTTTTTCTTGAGCTTTTTCAAAATTATCGGAATAATATTTACTTTTGCGCTGTTTATTTTATTTGCTTAACCGAAATTCTGATCAAAATGCAACCGATGAACCTGTTCAAAAATTTGTTTTCCCTTTTTTATCCGGAGTTATGTGTTGGCTGTTCAGAGGCTTTGATTGAGGCGGAACGTTTTTTCTGCCTGGGTTGCGTCCTGAACCTTCCGAAAACCAATTATCATTTGAATCCGGAGAATAGAGCTTCCGACCGGCTTCTTGGAAAAATCCCGGTGGTCAGGGCTTCTTCCTTCCTATATTATAACAAATCCGGATTGGGGCAAAAATTGGTCGCCGAAATTAAATACAGGGGGAATATTTACCTGGGTAAATGGATCGGCAGCTATGCGGCGAAGGAAATGTTGCCTTCCGGTTTTTTTCAGGATATTGATTTTATCGTGCCCGTGCCTTTGCACCGGAAGAAATTGCGAAAGCGGGGGTTTAACCAGTCCGAAGTGGTGGCGCAAGGGATTTCCGCCGTTACCCATATCCCGTTGCACACGAAAAACCTTTACCGGAAAAGAGCAAATGTGAGCCAGACAACGAAAGGCGTGTTCGATCGCTGGAAAAATACGCAGGGTATTTTCGATCTCAAACAAGTTGATTTGTTTGAAGATAAGCATGTTTTGCTGGTGGACGACGTCCTGACTACCGGAGCTACGCTGGAAGCGTGTGCAAAAGCCCTTTTCAGAAGTAAAAATATAAAAATAAGCATCTTTACGGTGGCCATTGCCTGAAAATGATAATTGATTGACAATCAGTTTTGTTAATAAGACGATCGGTTTGAAGTACAAAGTATTATGGAATCTTTTAACTAAAAAGTAATTACTTTTTAATGTATATTTCATTCTAAATCATTACTTTTGCCGGAGAATCAATAGTAAAAATCACTAAAATTACCCCTAATAATGAAGACTGTAGAACAAATTTTAGCAAAGAAACTGCTCAAAATAAGAGCGGTCAAACTTCAGCCTGCCAATCCTTTTATCTGGGCATCCGGCTGGAAATCACCCATATACTGCGACAACAGGAAGACGCTTTCTTATCCTGCCATCCGGAATTTTATTAAATTGGAATTAGTACATACAATCATTGAGAAATATGAAGAAGTCGATGCGATTGCCGGCGTAGCAACAGGCGCTATTGCGCAGGGAGCGTTGGTAGCAGAGGAATTGAACCTGCCCTTTGTTTATGTCCGGTCTACCCCCAAAGACCACGGGCTGGAAAACTTGATTGAAGGCGACCTGAAACCCGGCGCTAAAGTGGTGATTATTGAAGATTTGATTTCTACCGGCGGAAGCAGTTTGAAAGCAGTGGAAGCCATCCGGAATGTCGGGTGCCATGTGGCGGGAATGTTGGCCATTTTTACTTACGGATTCCCCTTGGCAGAAGAAAAATTCAAGGACGCAAAGGTCAAATTAACCACCCTGTGCAACTATGATGCAATCTTAGACGAAGCGCTGAAAACAGAATATATTGACGAATCGGAGATTAAAACACTTCAGGAATGGAGGAAAAATCCGGCAAACTGGAACGCAAGATAGGCCATGACTGAATTTACAAGCGATAGTAAGATACTTCCCTGCGATCAGGAAAAGGTGTATGAAATACTTTCCAACATGGAGAACCTGGAGAAAGTGAAGGATAAAATTCCGGCGGATAAGATCAGCGGGTTTTCTTTCGACCGGGATTCCTGTTCTTTTTCCGTGCAACCCGTTGGGAAAGTGAAGTTTTCCATTGTTGAACGCGAACCGCTTAAGACGATTAAACTGGTGGCAGACCAGGCGCCGATGGACGTCCATCTGTGGATCCAGTTACTTCCGGAGGCAGAAGGCCGGTCGAAAATGAAGCTGACGGTGAAAGCGAGTCTCAATCCGTTTCTAAAACCAATGTTATCCAAACCGTTACAAGATGGTGTAAATAAGATTGCCGATATACTGGCGGCAGTACCCTATGATGAAATTGTGGCAAAAGAATATACAAGTTAACAAGGATATTGAGGCATTTACGGTCGGCAAGGACCGCGAAATGGATTTGTATCTGGCTCAGGCAGATGTTTTAGGCTCCATCGCTCACGTTACGATGTTGGAAAGCATCGGATTGCTTACGGCATCCGAACTTCAGGACTTGCTCCGCGAATTGAAAATCATCTATCATTTAACGGTTTCCGGACAGTTCCGGATAGAGGAAGGCGTGGAGGATGTACATTCGCAGGTCGAACTGATGCTCACCCGGAAATTGGGCGACAAAGGGAAAAAGATTCACAGCGGGCGCTCCCGCAACGATCAGGTCTTGCTGGATCTGAAACTTTTCACCCGGAGCGCGATCCAGTCGGTTGTCGAAGCTGTTTCGGACTTAGTCGATCTCCTTATTCTTCAAAGCAATAAATACAAAGATGTTCTGTTGCCCGGATATACCCATTTGCAAGTGGCGATGCCTTCTTCTTTCGGGCTTTGGTTCGGCGCTTATGCCGAAAGCCTGGTGGACGATTTGCAACTCTTACAGGCGGCTTACCGGATTTGCAACCGGAATCCGCTGGGTTCGGCGGCGGGATACGGTTCTTCTTTTCCCTTAAACCGCCGGATGACAACCGATTTGCTCGGCTTCGATTCCATGAACTACAATGTTGTCTATGCCCAGATGGGGAGGGGGAAACTGGAGAAATCAGTCGCCTTTGCGTTGGCGGGAATTGCGGCGACGCTTTCCAAGTTGGCTTACGATGCCTGCCTGTACAACAGCCAGAACTTCGGGTTTATCAAACTTCCCGACGAATTTACGACCGGCTCGAGTATCATGCCGCACAAGAAAAACCCGGATGTGTTTGAATTGACCCGGGCCAAATGCAACCTGATTCAAAGTATTCCTCAACAAATTGCTTCGGTAACAACGAATCTGCCGTCCGGTTATTTCCGGGATTTCCAGGTTATAAAAGAAATATTCCTGCCTTCTTTCAACGAATTGTCCGGATGTATCCGCATGACGGCGATGATGGTCCAATCCATCCGGGTCAATGAGGCGATTTTGGACGACGCCCGGTATTCCCACCTGTACAGCGTTGAAAAGGTGAACGAATTGGTGCTGAAAGGCGTTCCGTTCCGGGATGCTTACCGGCAGGTCGGGATGGAAATCGAGGCGGGCAACTTTTCCCCGGATAAAAAACTAAACCATACGCACGAAGGAAGTATCGGAAACCTCTGCAACGACAGGATAGGGGAGATGAAAGCGAAAATAGTCGGCGGGTTTCATTTCGACAAAGTGGCGCGGGCGCTGCAACAGCTTGTCGCCTTAACCGTTGTGCTGTTTTCCTTCCAGGCTTGCGACGACAGATTGTACACGCCCATCCCCCATACGCAGGTAAACCTGACGGTCGATTTGAACCTGCAAGACGCCGATTTGATTCCGTCCCTGGCTACAAAAACATTTACCGTGCCGCGTTCCGGAATGGACCGGATCGGTTTTGGGGGCGTTCTGGTTATTCACGGATTCAGTGTCGGCGGCGAAACCGACCTGTTTGCCTACGACCTGGCTTGTCCCGTGGAAGCCAATCCAAATACGCGGGTGGTTCCCGACGATGCGGGAAGGGCGAAATGCCCGAAGTGCGAGGCGACTTACGCGATCGCTTACGGCACGGGAATGCCCGAATCAAAATCGAAATATCCGCTGAAATCCTATACCGTGCGAAAAGCCGGGGACGGTAAGTACATCATTCTAAATTAAAAACAAATTACATAATGAAGAGAGTCAATAGCCTTTTGTTCCTGCTTCTGTGGATCGGAAGCAGCCTTGTTGCCCAGGATAAGCAAATAAAAAATGTGATTATCCTGATTCCGGACGGGACTTCTTTGTCCGCCGTTTCCGCCGCCCGCTGGTATCAACGCTACACGCATCCCGAAATGCCTCAGTTGAATATCGATCCCTACCTGTGCGGAACCGTCCTGACCTATTCGTCCAACGCTCCGATCGGCGATTCGGCGCCGACAACTTCCTGTTACATGACCGGATACCCGAGCCGGGCGGGTTTTGTGTCGACTTATCCGCCGGCAGATTCCGCGAATGATATTTTGCCTGTGGATCCCGGGAAGGCTTACCAGCCGCTGATGACCCTGATGGAGGCGGCACGGATTACGCAAGGCAAGGCAACCGGGCTGGTCTTTACCTGCGAATTTCCCCATGCGACTCCCGCCGATTGTGCCGCTCACAGTTACGACAGAAGCCGGTACGACTGGATTGCACCGCAGATGGTTCACAACGGAATCGATGTGCTGATCGGCGGTGGCGTAAAGGTCCTGGCTCCGGAAATGAAGGCGTACCTGGAGCGGGAGGATTACGGCGTTTTCCTGAACGACCCGGTTCATTTTCAATCCTATGAAGGCGAAAAAATGTGGGCGTTGTTCCACGACATGGACATGCCTTACGAGCTGGACCGTCGCCCGGAGGAAGATCCGTCGCTTGCCGAGATGACCGGGAAGGCGATTGAACTTTTGTCGCGCAACGAGAACGGCTTTATGCTGATGGTGGAAGGCAGCAAGATTGATTGGGCGGCTCACGCCAACGATGCCGCCGCGATTATCACCGATATGCTTGCCTTTGATGCGGCGTGCGGCGTGGCTTTTGACTTCGCCGAAAAGAATGGCGAAACGCTGGTGCTTGTTGCGCCGGATCACGGGAACAGCGGATTCAGCATCGGTTCCGACCGTTGCAAAGACTATTCCCGGTTGACCAAAGACGAACTGTTCGAGACCGTTTCCCGGATGAAAACCAGTTGCGATGGCTTGGTGAAGCGCTTGCACGACACGGAAGCCGGACGGCTGAAAGAGGTGATCCGCGATTTGACGGGCATCTCGATCAGCGACGACGAATACGAACAACTGCTGCGGGCGGGCGATTATTCCGGGGGCGAACTCTCCGACGAGGAACGGATGAAGGGTTCGACGCTGACCAAAGCGGTGGCGAAGATGCTGGACAATCACCTCTGCTTCGGCTTTACATCCCACGGGCACACCGGCGAGGAAGTGTTCCTGGCGGTTTACGATCCGACGCCCAACCGCCTGACGGGTCATCGTTCCAATGTCGAAATCAATCATTACCTCCGCCGGGCGTTGGGTTTGGAGGAGTCGCTTGAGTCGCTGACCGAAGCCTATTTCGCCAAACATACGGATGTTTTTTCCGGATATAAATATGCTGTGACCACTAAAAACGGAATCCCGGCGCTGGAAGTGAAACATAAAAAAACAAAGCTGGAGATTCAACCGAATACAAACCGGTTGATTCACAACGGCAAAGAAATCAAATTAAATACGGTCGTCGTGTATGTGGACAAGAACAACACGTTCTATTTACCGAAAGCCGTCAGCGAATTACTGAACAAATAAAGCAATCAGGATGGATATTCAACAGTTGATACACAAAGACATTGAGCGTTTTTATGCAGTAGAGATCCCGGAATCTTCGATTCAGGTTCAGAAAACAAAAAAGGAATTCAAAGGCCACCTGACGCTGGTGGTCTTTCCTTTGTTGCGGATTTCCGGGAAAAACCCGGAACAGACGGCGGCCGGAATCGGGGAATTCCTGGTGAAAAATCAACCTTTTATTTTGGAATACAATGTGATCAAAGGCTTTCTGAACCTGACGGTCGCGCCGGCTTACTGGCTTCAGGTACTGAAGGATATACACGAAACGGAAGGTTACGGAACGACGCAGGCGGGCGCGGATGCCCCGTTGATCATGATCGAATATTCCTCGCCGAACACCAACAAGCCGCTCCACCTGGGGCATATCCGCAATAACCTGTTGGGTTACAGCATTGCGGAGATTCTGAAAGCCACCGGGAACCGGGTGATAAAGACCAATATCGTCAACGACCGCGGAATCCATATCTGCAAGTCCATGCTGGCGTGGAAGAGATGGGGGGAAGGCGAAACGCCGGAGTCGGCGGGGAAAAAGGGCGACCACCTGGTGGGCGATTATTATGTGAAGTTCGACCGCGAATACAAGCGGGAACTCGCCGGGCTGGAAGCCGCCGGAAGGACGGGCAAGGAAGCGGAAGAGCAGTCGGCGCTGATGGCAGGCGCGCGCGAAATGTTGCGCAAATGGGAGGCGGGCGACGCGGAAACCATCGCCCTCTGGAAGCGGATGAACGCCTGGGTGTATGCCGGTTTCGACGAAACCTACCGGGCGTTGGGCGTGGATTTCGACAAGATTTATTACGAGTCCGAAACCTACCTGGAAGGCAAAGAAAAGGTGCTGGAAGGGCTTGCGAAAGGGATCTTCTTCCGGAAAGAAGACGGTTCGGTCTGGGCAGACCTGGCGGCGGACGGATTGGACGAAAAACTGTTGCTGCGCGCCGACGGCACGTCCGTCTACATGACGCAGGACATCGGTACCGCCAAGCTGCGGTTCGACGATTATCCCATTCATAAGATGGTGTATGTGGTTGGCAATGAGCAGAACTATCATTTCCAGGTGCTGTCGTTGTTGCTGGATAAGCTGGGCTTTGAATTTGGGAAAGGACTGGTTCATTTCTCCTACGGGATGGTCGAATTGCCGGACGGCAAGATGAAATCGCGGGAGGGGACGGTGGTCGATGCCGACGACCTGATCGACGAAATGATCCGCACGGCGCGGGAGACTTCCACCGAACTGGGGAAGATGGAAAACTGTTCCGAGGAGGAAGCGCAGGCGGTTTCCCGGATCGTCGGGTTGGGCGCCCTGAAGTATTTCATCCTGAAGGTCGACCCGCGTAAAAACATGGTTTTCAACCCCAAAGAATCAATCGACTTCAACGGGAACACCGGATCGTTTATCCAGTATACCTACGCCCGGATCCGGTCTGTTTTGCGGCGGGGGCGCGACTTTATCGCCGCTCCGGACGCCGGAAGCGCGGAACCCTGTTTTACGATCAGCGAAAAGGAAGAAAACCTTATCCGGATGTTGTCGGAATTTCCGGCAGTTGTCCGGGAAGCCGCCGGCAACTTCAATCCGGCGGTGATCGCCAACTACGTGTACGATCTGGTGAAAGAATACAACCAGTTTTATCACGACTATTCTATTCTGAGGGAAACAAACGAGGGACTGAGGCGGTTCCGGCTGATACTTTCCCTGAACACCGGCAAAATCATTCAAACCGGATTTTCCTTGTTGGGCATTCAGGTCCCCGAACGGATGTAGGCGGCTCCGGGACGTCTTCCTGGTTATCCGGAAAGCGGCTGCATAGCCGCTTTTGTTTTTTGGGGAGGCTGTGCCGCCGCAACTTACTCCTGTTCCACAGGTTTTACAATCCTGAACGTCAGAATCTTTTTGCCCTTGTAAGCATTTTTACCATGCACAACCAGCGTGGCAAGCCCCGGCTGGTTGTTGTCCTTGTAGGTTACGTCGAAGTCGGTGGCAAAGATGAGTTGCTTCTCTTTGTAATAGACTTCCGGCAGAGCGACAACCGGTTTGCCTTCGTAAACCTGGTCCGGGATGGTGACGATGTCGACTTTTTTGATACTGATCTTCGTTTGGTTGAGATCATGGTCTTTGGCATAAGCTATCCGGTAATTCAGTTCTTTGACGAATTGATCGTATCCCTTTTCACCGTTGACTATTATGTAGGCGTCGATCAATTTGACCATTTCACGATAAACCGTGTCGATTCGCCGGCGAATATC
>JAIRSN010000062.1 GCA_031255425.1 Dysgonamonadaceae bacterium | reverse complement strand
ACCATCTGGCGGTCGCCGAAGAGTTGGGAAATCAACTTGACGTAAGGCGTTTCGCCACAACCCGAACAGGCGCCGGAGAACTCAAAGAGCGGCGTGGCAAACTGCGAGTTTTTCACGTTCAGGGAGGTATCTACCAAGTGTTGCTTGCTTGCGACTTCCCTGACCGAGAAATCCCAGTTCGCCTGGTTCGGATATTCGGATTCGATCGCCACCATTTTCAGTGCATTGCCGTTTTTGTTGCCCGGGCAAATGTCGGCGCAGTTGTCGCAACCCAGGCAGTCCAGCACATTGACCTGGATCCGGAACTGCATTCCGTCGAACTGTTTCCCGGTGGCTTTCAGGGTGGTGTATCCTGCCGGCGCTTTGGACTGTTCCGCGCCGTCCAGCACAAACGGACGGATGGCGGCGTGAGGACAGACATAAGCACACTGGTTGCACTGGATACAGTTTTCGGGAATCCACACCGGCACGCGCGAAGCAACGCCCCGCTTTTCGTAAGCCGCCGTTCCCTGGTCCCACGTGCCGTCTTCGCGGCCGGTGAACGTAGAGACGGGCAAGTCGTCGCCGGTTTGTGCATTGATCGGGAACACGGCTTGCTTGACAAATCCGGGTGCATCGGCAATCCCCTGGGAAACAAATCCGCCGGCGGGGATATTCGCCCATTCCGCCGGAATCCCGACCTTCACATAGTCGGCGCCGCGGTCGACCGCCCGGTTATTCTTATTTACAATATCGTCGCCTTTCTTGCCGTACGATTTCTTGATCATATACTTCATCTGTTCCACGGCAAGTTCGTAGGGAACGACGCCGGTAATCTTGAAAAAAGCCGATTGCAGAATGGTGTTCGTCCGGTTGCCCAGCCCGATTTCGGCAGCGATGCCCGTTGCGTTGATAATGTAAAAGTTGATCTTGTTTTTCGCCAGGTATTTCTTCACGTTGTCGGGAAGATTTTCCTTTACCTGTTCCTCGTTCCAGACGGTATTCAGGAGGAAGGTGCCGTTCTTCTTCAAACCGCGGGTGACGTCGTACAGGCGGAGGTAGGCTTGCACATGGCAGGCTACAAAGTCGGGCGTGTTCACCAGGTAGGTGGAACGGATCGGCTTGTCGCCAAACCGCAGGTGCGACGCCGTGAATCCGCCCGACTTCTTGGAGTCGTAGGCGAAATAAGCCTGGCAATATTTGTTGGTGTTGTCGCCGATAATCTTGATGGAGTTTTTGTTTGCACCCACCGTACCGTCGGCACCCAGTCCGTAAAACTTGGCTTCGTAGGGTCCGCCGTCGAAGGCAAGCTCTTCCTTCGGGGGCAGCGAAGTGAAGGTAACATCATCCACAATGCCGATGGTAAAGCCGTTCTTGGGTTCGGGCAACGAGAGGTTTTCGTACACCGACAGAATCTGGGCGGGCGTCGTGTCTTTGGACGACAATCCGTAGCGTCCGCCGACAATCACCGGGCGTTCTTTTGCCGTGTAGAAAGAATCTTTCACATCCAGGTAAAGCGGTTCGCCGGTGGCGCCCGGTTCTTTGGTGCGGTCTAATACGGCAATGCGCTTGGCGGTCTTCGGAACAGCTGCCAGCAGGTGTTTTGCGGAGAAAGGACGGTAGAGATGCACGGAGACCAACCCTACTTTTTCGCCCTTAGCGGTCAGGTAGTCGACGGTTTCTTTGATGGCTTCCGTCACCGACCCGATGGCGATGATGACGCGGTCGGCGTCTTCCGCTCCATAATAATCGAACAGCCCGTATTTGCGCCCGACCAGCACCGAAAGTTGGTTGACGTAATCTTCTACAATTTCCACTACCTTATTATAATACACATTGGAGGCTTCGCGTGCCTGGAAATAAATATCCGGGTTTTGAGCCGTGCCGCGTGCCACCGGGTTTTCGGGGTTCAAGGCACGTTGCCGGAAAGCTGCCAGGGCATCCCGGTCGATCAGCGGGGCGAGGTCTTCGTTGTCTAACTGTTCGATTTTCTGTATTTCGTGGGAAGTACGGAAACCGTCGAAGAAGTGTACAAAAGGTACGCGGGATTTGATTGCCGCCAGGTGGGCGACTGCCGCCAGGTCCATGACTTCCTGCACCGATCCGGTGGCGAACAGCGCGCATCCGGTTTGCCGGACAGCCATCACATCCTGGTGGTCGCCGAAAATGGAGAGGGCGTGCGAGGCGAGGGCGCGTGCCGAAACATGGTAGACACCCGGAAGCAATTCCCCGGCTACCTTATACATGTTGGGAATCATCAGCAGCAGTCCTTGCGAGGCGGTGAACGTGGAGGAGAGCGCTCCGGCTTGCAGCGAACCGTGCATCGCTCCGGCGGCGCCTGCCTCCGACTGCATTTCATCTACGCGGACCGTTTCGCCGAAAATATTCTTCCGGCCGCCGGCTGCCCATTCGTCTACGTATTCCGCCATGGTCGACGAGGGAGTGATGGGATAAATCGCGGCGGTGTCGCTGAACATATAGGCGATATGCGCGGCTGCCTGGTTGCCATCACAGGTTAAAAACTTTTTTTGATTTGCCATAAAAATTAAGTTATTAAAGTTTATACATTTATTCTATTCTTATTCATTCTTTCTTTTTCCGTTTCCTTTCGCATACGATTCCCCGTTATTCTATTTGTATTTGAATGGGGGCGCGGGCAGTTGTATTTCCAAAGATTTCAAAATAAAGACCACAAAGATAATAAAGACAACGTATTTTTCATAATTACCCGGCGGGTAAATGCGTTTTTTCCCCTCCGGCAACGCCTTTATTCGATTGTGACTTCGCCGACCAGCGACATTTTCATATACATCTTCACTTCTTTCCGGTCTAATCCGTGCCCGAAGAGGAACATCAGCTTGGCGACCGCCGCTTCCGTCGTTATATCGTAGCCCGAAAGCACCCCGATGTCTTGCAGCGCTTTCCCTGCCTGGTAACGGTCCATTTCCACGGAGCCGGAGGCGCACTGGGTGACGTTGACAACCACAATCCCCTTTTTCACCGCTTCGGCGATTATGTTCAGGAACCAGCTTTCGCCGGGGGCATTTCCCGCCCCGTATGTTTCGAGGACGATGCCTTTCAGGTGCGGGATGGCAATCATGGCTTTCAGTATTTCGGCGGAAATTCCCGGAAACAGTTTCACGATGGCGACATTGGAATCCAGCAGGTAACGGAATTTGGGCGTGCTGTTTTTGAGCGGGCGGTGCATCAGGTCGTGCCGGTAGCGGATGTAGGTGCCGGCTTCGGCTAATATCGGGAAATTAAACGAATTAAATGCCCTGAAGTTGGCGGCATTGATCTTCGTAGTCCGGTTGCCCCGCATCAGCAGGTTCTGGAAAAAGACGCAGACTTCGGTCACAAAAGCGTTGCCGTTGGGGTCTTTATCGACCGCTATCTCCAGCGCGGTGATTAAATTTTCTTTTCCGTCGGTGCGGATTTTCCCGATCGGGAGCTGCGACCCGGTAAGGATTACCGGCTTGTCCAGGTTTTCCAGCATAAAACTCAACGCGGAAGCCGAATACGCCATCGTATCCGTTCCGTGCAGGATGACAAAGCCGTCGTATTTGTCGTAATGATCCTCGATTAGCCACACGATTTTCTTCCATTTGTCGGGATTCATATCCGAAGAATCCATCGGTTCTTTGAACTGAATACTGTCGATATTGAACCGGAGGCGGTTCAGTTCCGGAACATATTCTTTGATGTAGTTGAAATTAAACGGTTTCAGGGCGTTCGTATTTTCATCCTCTACCATCCCGATCGTTCCACCGGTATAAATCAACAGTACAGCCGCGTTATTATCCAACATAATGATTTAATTTCCTTGTTATTATCCGGCACAGGCATTGTTTGTGCATTTCCGGTTACTATTTTACTCACAGATTGCAAAGTTAGCATAAAATCCGCCATTATACGCAAGCGCATCGAAATTACCGGTTCCGTTTTTTGTCTAAGTAACCGGCGATCTGTTCCAACAACTCCCGCTCGGCTTCCGGCAACGTGCCGGTATTGATACCGGTCAGCACACCGGTCGTTTTGCGGACAGGCAACTCTTCCAATGCCTGCCAAATGGCGTGGAGCATAAATTCGATAAACGATTCCGAATCGCCCGATTGCTGCGAAACCGCCAAGGCATCGTAGTAGCCCTGCTGGTTTTCGTGGACTACGGTCTCGACGGGCAACCAGGCAAACAGCTCATTCCATTGGGAGAGGATCAGTGTTTGCCAAAGACGTCCGATCCTGCCGTTTCCGTCTATAAAAGGGTGAATAAATTCGATTTCAAAATGAACGACCGCACTCTTGATCAGCGGGTGTACCTCCGTTTTTTCCGCCCACGCGAACAAGCCGGCGACCAACTGGGGAATAAACAGATAGTTCGCTCCTGCGTGAATCAGTTTAGTTCCCTCAAAAACGCCCACTCCCTGCGAACGGAAACGCCCCGCCTCTTTGACTAATTGCGCCGTTATCAGTTGGTGGGCTTTCAAAAAATCGTCGACGCTATACGGGTCGTACTCCAACAAACAGGCGTATGCCTGGTAAGCGTTTTTCACTTCCCGGATTTCGTGGGGCGAACCCAACACGCGCTTCCCTTCAATAATATCCGTCACCTGGCTAAGCGTAAGCGTGTTGTTTTCAATGGCAAGCGAGGATTGGATCGACCGCAGCCGGTTTCTTTTCCTCAGGCGCAAGTCGCGGCTGTATTCGCCTGCCCCCCGTATCTCGCCGAGTTTTTCGGCAATCCGGGCAACCAGGCCGATGGCTTTTGTACTGATGGTGTAAGTTGGAATATTCATGGTTTTACCTGATTTTTAATCCGCTTCATTTCCTGCAAATATACATGAAATTGTTTAATTGCGCGCATACCGGAACGAAATTTCCTCCGGGTCGGCGGCGTTCCGGATGGCGGTTTGCTTTATTTCAGCAAGTACTCGAACTCCTCTTTTTTCAAGCCTTCCGGCGAATGTCCGGCGGCAATAAGCGATTCGGACAGGCGGCTTTTCTTCCTTTGCAAAAGGAGAATCTTTTCTTCGATCGTCCGGCTTGAGATAAACCGGTAGACCATCACGTTTTTGTCCTGCCCGATGCGGTGCGAACGGCTCAGCGCCTGCATTTCCGCCGCCGGATTCCACCACGGGTCGAGGATGAAAACATACTCGGCAGCCGTCAGGTTCAGCCCGGTGCCGCCTGCCTTCAGCGAGATGAAGAAGCAACTGACCGTTTCGTCGCTGTTGAACCGGCTGATTTCCTCCTCCCTGTCCGGGGTCTGCCCGGTGAGCATCGCATAGTTCCATCCCCTTTCCTCAAACGATTTCGCCAACAGTTTCAGGTGCTTGACAAAGGAGGAGAAAATCAACACCTTGTGCCCGTTCGCCCGGACGCTCTCGAAGTACAACAGGATCTGGTCGAACTTGCCGGAACCGCCTTCGTAACCGGACTGGCTCAACACGGGATGATTCGCCAGCAAGCGGAGGCGCATCAGGCTTTGCAGGGCGACGAACCGGTTTTTGACAAATAAATCTTTGTTTTCCAACAATTTGTTCCGGATGCTGTTTTTCTCCCGCAGGTAAATATCTTCCTGTTCTCCGGTCATGTCGCAATAGACGATTTCCTGCGAAAGCGGCGGCAGGTCCGGCACCACTTCCTCCTTCGTCCGCCGGAGCAGAAAGGGGCGGATCAGCTTGAACAGCGAGGCTTCCGCCTGTTTGTTTTTCTCCTTCGTTATCTTGTGGATATAGTCGTTTTTGAACGACGAAAGGCTGCCCAGCAAGCCCGGATTGATAAAGTTGAACTGCGCCCAAAGGTCGGTCAGCGAATTTTCGATTGGGGTGCCGGTGAGGACAAACCGGTGGGCGGTGTCCAGGCTTTTGACGGCGTGGTAAATCACCGAATCCGGATTCTTGACGTATTGGCTTTCGTCCAGCACAACCGCCTGGAACGTGTATTTGCTCAGGTATTCGATGTCGCTCCGCACAATGCCGTAGGAGGTAATCACGATGTGGCAGGGCGCGAATGCCCGGTCGATTTCTTTCGTTTTCCAGCGCCCCTGCCCCGTGTGGATACAGGTTTTCAGCCCGGGGGCGAACTTCTTCAGCTCGTTTTTCCAGTTGTGCAACAGCGAGGTAGGAACGACAATCAACGACGCCGGAAGCGAGGACTCCAGTTCGGGAAACAGCGACAGTTGCGGCGACGGGGCGGCAGGGCGGTCTTTTCCCCGGTAGATGGCGGCGAGCAAGGCGATGGTTTGCAGCGTTTTCCCCAGCCCCATATCGTCTGCCAGGCAGCCGCCGAAATGCAGCCGGTAGAGGTGGTTCAGCCAGTAAAACCCCTGCTTCTGGTAGCTCCTCAGCACTTTCTCCAGCTTTTCGGACGGCAGGGGGTAGTCCGTCTCGATCCGGAGGACGCGGTCCAGGCAGGGGGGCGTGTTGTCCGGGAACAGGCTGCCGGGCAATTCTTTCAGCACCCCGATATGCATTTTCTTCAGGCGGACGCTTTTGTCCGTCGTCACGCCGTACGAGAGCATGTCGCGGTAGCGCGAGAACCATTCCCCGGGCAGGATAAAAATCCGTCCGTCGGGCAGGATGTACTCGCTGTCGCCGGACAGGATGTGCTTTTTGAAGCGGCCGAAGGGAAGGGTAAAGTCCTCGAAAACAACCTCGATTTCCAGGTCGAACCAGTCGATGGCGGCGTCCATCCGCGATTGCAGTTCGATTTTCCCCTGGTAGAAGGTGTAATGCGTTTCCTGTTCGATCCGGAACGCCTTCAGTTCGCCGAGGTGCCGGTTCATCCAGTCCGCCAGCCCGTATTTCTGTTGCCTTCCGGAGTCCGGTTTCAGGTAAAAGCGGTTTTCTATTTCGCATTGCAACCCCAGCGATTTCAAGCGGTTAAAAAGCGAATCTTCCCATTCCATATCCCGGTCGAACCAGCAGATCTGCTCCGTTCCGTTCCGCTCCTCCACGCTCACCACTTTCCGTTTCCTTTGCAGGGAGGACGGCCGCACCCGGTGGTTGTCGTATTGAAAGAACAGCGAAAAGTGCAGCCGCCGGTAGAAATCTTCTTCCAACACCAGCACGGCTTCCTTCCGGGGCGATTTTTCGACCATCTCAATCCCCTCGATTTTCACTTCGTAACGGGGAATGGTCTTAATAATAAACTTTTGGATGTAAGCCTTTTCGGACGCCGCCGGCACTTCGACATGTGTTTTCGTAAAAAAGGGCGTCAGCTTGACGGACTCGATTTGTTCGACCTGGTGAATCTGGCTGCCCAGCAGCACGACACAGGGTTTTTGCGACAAAATAATGGCGGGCGCCTGTTGCAGCGGGATTTCGGTGTCGCCGTTGGAGAGCGAGATAAAGTAGCGCAAGCCGTTTTTGTCCTTCACAAAGCTGAACAGGCAACGGCTCGGGTTCGGCAATATTTCCACCCGGCTCAATTCGGAGAACGCCTTTTCTTTGATATTTCCCCGGAAATACACCGGCGTCTGCGTCTGCAAGCACAGGGACAATATCTTGGAACAATTCTGTTCGATGCGCGGGCGGATCAGGTTGTTGATCGTGCTTTGCGGGATTTTCGTCTTGTCGGTTCCTTTGGAATAGGCTTTTAGCAGCGCCTCGTCCGAGATTTCGCCGATCAGTCGAATCAGGTTGACTTCCGCGTCGGAGATTCCTTTTTTCACTTCCTCGCTCAGGCTGGGGATTCCGCGGAGGAAGAAGCTGCCGCCGGCCCGCCGTTCTGCGGAGAAGAGGTTGAGCTTCCAACCGAACTGGCGGTGGTTTGATATGACCAGGATCAATGTTTCGTACATCCGTGTTTTCTTCTATTTAATTACAAAAGTAATAAAAAACAGACACTGCGTGTCCGGCTGCGCCTGATTAAATGCGTTTGCCCCTGGTAGATGTATCAATTATTGGTCAATTTACTCATCATTTATAATGAGTTTTATCCCCAAAAATACCTAAAAAAGGTTATTGTCGAGGGGGAATAATGCCTTTACCTTTGTAGCGG
>JAIRSN010000056.1 GCA_031255425.1 Dysgonamonadaceae bacterium | reverse complement strand
ACAACGCCACCGACAAGCCTAATTCCCACCAGGGAACGCCATACGGCAGGCGCGTCATCATCACCACCGGAGAGGTAAACGGGATAAGCGACGTCCAGAAGGCCAGCGGCCCGTCGGGGTTCTGGGCGCTGTAAAAGCCGGCATAGAAAGCAAACAGAATCAATACCGTAACCGGCATCATGTATTGCTGGGTGTCTTCCTGACTATTGACTATCGACCCGGCAGCGGCGAAAAGCGAAGCGTAAATCAAATATCCGCCAATGAAAAACAGAATGAAATAAAGGCATGTTTCCAGCAGGTTGCCGTTGGTCAGAAAGGCGGCAATGGTGGCAAACATACCGCCAAGGCCGGTGAGCGCGCCGACACCGAGCAGGCCGACGCCGCCAATCAAAATGCCCCACAAGCCGAATTGCGTGAGGCCGACCAGCCCGATACCAATCAGTTTGCCCATCATCAGGTCGAACGGCTTGACGGACGACACCATGACCTCGACGATGCGGTTGGTCTTTTCTTCCAATACGCCCTGCATCACCATCGCGCCGTAGACGAAGATAAACATATAGATCAGCGTCGTAAACACCATGCCGGTGATCATCGCAAACTCGGCGGAAGTTTCGGTTTCCCTGCCGTCGTCGTTCAGCCGGATGTTTTTCATGGCCACGGAGATTTTGCTTTCTTCGAGGATGCTTTTCAGCCCGGGTATATTGTAAGAGGCGAGTTTCTTTTCGCTCAGGTAAGCGTTCAGTTGCGCGGCGATGGCGGCGGAGGTCCCCGGCGTCACCTGTTGCCACGAGTAGAGCGCAATGGCGCCCGGGTCGGCAAGCAGGTCGCCCGATATGACCAGCGTGGCGTAGACCGCTTCGTCCGATTCCTTCCGGAAGGCCTCAAAGCCCTCTTTATCCCGGACAAAATGATATTGATCGGTGTTTTGCAGCACCGGAAAGTATTCGCCCGTAGCGTCCGCCACCACGATATTCTTGGCGGTTCCCTCGTTTAACCGGGCAAGCAGCAGCGTGCCCAAGATCATTCCCACAAAAAGGACGGGCATTAAAAAAGTCAGGATAATAAACGACTTTTTCCGCACCCTGACAAGGTATTCTCTTTTGATGATGATTCCTGTTTTCTTCATAGTATCCATTGTTTAACGTTCTACCGATTGAATAAAAATATCGTGCATCGAAGGCATTTCTTCTTCGAAAGCCACGATTTCGTTCTGCTGCAACAACGCCGACAGAAAGGCGGAATTGGGGATCGCCGCCCGGTTTTTCACCCGGAACAGGTGGGCGTCATCGCCGGGTTGCCGGTCGACGACTTCGCACAGGGCATCGTCTGCAAGCAGGGTTTCGTTGGCGACCTGCACCCGGAAGATGTGATTCTTGTAGCGGGCGCGAATCTCGTCCACGCTTCCGTTCAGCACGACCCGGGAGCGGTTGATAAGGGCAATTTCGTCGCAAATCTCCTCCACGGACGCCATGTTGTGGGTAGAGAAGATGATGGTTTTCCCCCGTTCCTTCAGTTCGAGGATTTCGTTTTTCAGCAGTTCGGTGTTCAGGGGGTCGAAGCCGCTGAACGGCTCGTCGAAGATCAGCAGGTCCGGGTCGTGGACAACGGTGATAATGAACTGCACCTTTTGCTGCATCCCTTTCGACAGTTCTTCCAGCTTTTTGTTCCACCAGTCCGCGATGCCGAACTTCCCGAACCAGGTGCGCAGGCGTTTTTCGGCTTCCTTCGCCGGCAAACCCTTCAGTTGGGCAAGGTAGACCGCCTGTTCGCCGACTTTCATCTTTTTGTACAGCCCGCGTTCTTCGGGGAGGTAGCCGATGTTGTAAATATCGTTTTTCTCCATCGGGCGGTTGTTGAAGAAGACTTCCCCCGAATCGGGCGCGGTAATCCGGTTGATAATCCGGATCAACGTCGTTTTGCCGGCGCCATTGGGACCCAACAGCCCGAATATCTTCTTTTCCGGCACCTGAATGTTGACCTTATCCAGCGCCAGGTGGCCCGAATACTGTTTGACTACGTTTTTTGTTTCTAAGAATATCATTGTATATCTGAACTTATAGATGAACGATTGCGTTAATTTCGTTGCAGGAGGATGCTTGTTACGATTATGCTCCGGCGGGCAATTACGGCATAAAACAGTTTACGTTTACCGGTTTGCGCCTCAAAGATAGGTCTTTTTTTCGAAAGAAGGCGTCGGGCGATGTTTTTATTATTAAATAATATTGGTTTATAATAATCTTCTTTTTACCTTTGCGCCAACATTAATCTTAAACTGAAATAAAAATGGCTTATGTAATTACTGATGATTGTATTGCTTGTGGAACATGTATTGATGAATGTCCCGTAGGAGCGATTTCCGAAGGCGATATTTACAAGATCGACCCCGAAGCATGCACAGATTGCGGTACTTGTGCGGATGTTTGTCCTTCTGAAGCGATTGTGCAGGGATAAATTTTCAAGGCAACAAGGTATCAAAGGCTGTTCTCCAAAGAGGACAGCCTGTTTTTTTGGCAGCGGCACAGCCGGACACGCAGTGTCTTTTATAATTTTAAATGGTACGGTGTACCGGCTTGGCTGCGGGTTATCATCATCCTGTATCTTATATATATAGGATGATGTTACCAACATCCCCCCGCGACCCGGGGCGAATGCCCTGGGCTGGGTTATTCGACCCCTGCGGGGTCGGGTGCAGGGGGGGGGCGCATGCTTCTGCCCCGGGTTTGCACCCGGGGTTACTCATATTCAACCCTGCGGGTTGTAGCGCCGCATCCGCTTTTATAATTTTAAATGGTACGGTGTATTTGCTACGCATAGGGAGACTGCCTCCCAAAAATATAAAAGACACTGCGTGTCCGCCGCCTTCCATCCGGGTAGTTGCGAATGGGACCCGGCGGAGGGAACCGGTCGTCTTCGCAATTCAGAAAAAAGTTAAGTTTATCATTCCGTATCATTACATTATATATAAAACATATTTAGACAGAACCCGAATTAAATTTTAAGAGGAGAATCTATTTATTTTTTTATTTCAGAAAAATTAAATTAATTTTGTGAATATTTTTTTCGTATGTTTGAAAAGTTTCAGAATCATGTTTACAATGATTTTTTAAGTCTGAAAAGATTTCAGAGTCATGTTTACAACGATTTTTTAAGTCTGAAAAAGTTTCAGACTCATGTTTACAACGATTTTTTGACTTTGAAAAAGTTTCAGAGTCATGTTTACAACGATTTTTTGACTTTGAAAAAGTTTCAAAGTTATGTTTACAATGATTTTTTGACTTTGAAAAAGTTTCAGAGTTATGTTTTCAATGATTTTTTGACTTTGAAAAAGTTTCAGAGTTATGTTTTCAATGATTTTTCGACTTTGAAAAAGTTTCAGAGTTATGTTTACAATGATTTTTTGAGTTTGAAAAAGTTTCGAAGTATATCCGACGATGCTATTTTCGAGTTCGAAAAGTTTCAAAAATACAATATAATAAATAAATAACTAATTGAAATTTAAAAGAAATGAAAATCCAATCTTTTTATCTTTACCGTATCCGACATGAAGAGCATTATCAGTTTTTACTTCGTTTCAGGGGGTTATTGGAAACGCATCCCCAGGTAGCCGGCGTCGTTTCGACGATGTTGCCGGAGTTCAATGAACTTTTTAACAGGGAAAGGCAGTTGGTCGATGCCGAGAAAAGTAGCCGGCACACCGAAAAAATCGCCGTTGCCGACCGGCGCCGCGACCGGGCTATTGTCGGGATTACCGCCGCCGTCAAGTCGTTCATTCATCATTTCGATCCGGAGGTTGTGACAGCGGCGAAATCAATCCGGAAACTGGTCAAAGCCTTCCGCAAAGAAATATCCAAAAAATCGTATTCGGAAGAATCGACCGCTATCGAGGTCTTTGTGGACGAGTTGCACGACAAATACGAAGCGCAGGTCGCCCTGCTTGGCCTGAACGAATGGGTGACGGAACTGGCGGTCGCCCAAAGCGAATTTGTCAAACTGTTTACCCGGCGTAACTCCGAACGGGCGGCGAAACCGAAGGTGCCGTTAGGCGACATCCGCAAACAAGTCGACGCCGTTTACCGCGAGATGACCGACCTGATTGTCGCCTACACGAAGGTCAACGGCGAGGAGAATTGCGCCCTGTTTATCGACGAACTGAATGCCTGGATCACCTATTTCAAGGTACACGGTCACGGTCACCGTCACGCAAAGAAAAGTATCAAAAATGTCACCGTGTCGAGCATTCCGGAGCAGGTCTACACGGGCGAACCGGTCATCGTGCTGCCGGAGGTGTTCTACAAGGACGAGAAACTGGTGTTCGCGGTCGATTATGAGCTTTCTTACCAGAATAATAACCGTGTCGGGACGGCGGCGCTCTTTATACACGGCAAGGGGGCGTACAAGGGGAAGATGCTGATGAGTTTCAATATCGTGGAAAAACGGGAGTAATTGGCGGCGCCACGAGTGGTCGGAAGAAATTCCGATCACTTTTTTGTTATCTATGTTTTAAAGTCGACCAGGGCAATGTTATTGTAACGCACTTTCTTCATGTTTTCGAGGAATAAAACGATGTCGCCTTCCAGCCGGACCATGTTTTTGAGGAAGGTACGGTTTTTCTTCCGGTTCCCGGTCAGTTCCCGGTTGCAGTTCCGGAGGGGAACCAGTATGTGCGAAGTCACCTTTTCCTGATAATAACGCACCGCTTTGCCGCACCGTTCCTTCAGGAAAGAAACATCCGTGTCGGTTTCCTGCATCCGCGTGATTTGCATCAGTTGCTGACGGAACTTCAGCGTAACGTCTTCCAACTCCCGGACTGTTTGCCTGGAACTTTGTACCAA
>JAIRSN010000042.1 GCA_031255425.1 Dysgonamonadaceae bacterium | reverse complement strand
CGCCGTGCCTCCCAAAAATATAAAAGCGGCTGCGCCGCCTGTTTGAGCGAAGCGAGTTGTAATCCGTTTAGCCGGCGGTATCAGAGCGGTCCGCCAAGAAGCCAAGCCTTGATCTTTTTTGGTTCTTTTTGCATCAAGGCAAAAAGAAAAATCAGGCAAGCCGAAGGCGCAGCCGTAACTCGGCGGCGCAGCCGCTTTTATATTTCGATGAGGTAATGAGGTTGGGATACAGGGTATAATGTCTTTGAGCAGTCTCAAAAATTAAATACGTTTGCCCGGGACAATAATTATTTCAAAAAGAAAGTCGTAATTTTGCCATCCGAATAAAAACAATAACCGATGGTACACACATTTGATTTTCTCGTCATAGGATCCGGCATCGCCGGCATGAGTTATGCGTTGAAAGTAGCAGACAAAGGCAGCGTAGCATTGCTCTGCAAAACCACGCTCGAAGACGCCAACACGTTTTACGCCCAGGGCGGCATAGCATCCGTAACACTTCCCTGGGACGATTTTGAAAAACACATTCAGGATACATTAATCGCCGGCGACGGCATTTGCAATAAGCAAGTCGTCGAGAAAGTCGTCCGGGAAGCCCCCCGGCAGATTGGCGAACTGATTCGCTGGGGAGTAGATTTCGACAAAGATCCCCAAGGCGATTTCGACCTGCACCGCGAAGGCGGACATTCCGAATTCCGCATCCTGCACCACAAAGACAATACCGGACAGGAAATACAGGAAAGCCTGATCCGCGCCATCAAGCATCACCCGAACGTCCACGTCTTCGATCATCACTTTGCCATCGAAATCCTGACCCAACACCATCTGGGCGAAAAAGTGACGAAAGACACGCCGGACATCGAATGTTACGGCGCTTATGCACTGGACGAAAGCACCAACGAGATTCACACCTTCCTTTCCAAAGTAACCATGATCTGCACAGGAGGAATCGGGAACATCTACCAGACGACGACCAACCCCCTGGTCGCCACCGGCGACGGCATCGCGATTGTTTACCGGGCAAAAGGCCTGGTGAAAGACATGGAGTTTGTCCAGTTTCATCCCACCGCCCTCTACAACCCGATGGAGCGCCCTTCTTTTCTGATCACGGAAGCCATGCGGGGCTACGGCGGCGTTTTGCGCACACGCAACGGGGAAGAATTTATGCATAAATACGACAAAAGAGGCTCCCTGGCGCCGCGCGACATTGTTGCCCGGGCCATCGACAGCGAGATGAAAAGCAGCGGAAGCGACTTTGTCTATTTAGACGTGACGCATAAAAATCCGGAAGAAACAAAAAAAGAATACCCCACCATCTACGAAAAATGCATAAGCGAAGGCATAGACATCACGAAGGATTACATCCCGGTCGCGCCCGCAGCGCATTACCTTTGCGGCGGCATCGTGGTCGACCTGGACGCCCGGACAACGATTAACCGCCTGTATGCCGCCGGCGAATGTTCCTGTACGGGCTTGCACGGCGCAAACCGCCTGGCATCCAACTCCCTGATCGAGGCGATCGTCTACGCCGACGCTGCCGCCAGGCATTCCCTCGCCCACCTGAACCGCTACACATTCAAAAACGAAATCCCCAAGTGGAACGACAGAGGCACCTCGCTGACCGAAGAGATGGTACTGATTACGCAGAGCGCCAAAGAAGTCGGATCCATTATGAGCAATTACGTCGGGATTGTCCGCTCGAACCTGCGCCTGGAGCGCGCCTTCGAACGCCTGGAAATTATTTACCGCGAGACGGAAAACCTCTTTGTCCGTTCCACCGTTTCAAAAGACATCTGCGAACTGCGGAACATTGTGAACGTCGGCTATCTGGTGATCAAGCAAGCGATGGAACGGAAAGAAAGCCGGGGCTTGCATTACACGATCGATTACCCCGGAAAAAACAACATCGCCTGACAGATGGCGTCAGACGATGTTGAAGATCATGGAAATCAGGCGGGCTTATTTCTCCGCACCCTTCACAGTTCCTTTGAGGTACAGCACGATCGGCTCCGCTTTTCCGCTGACGATTACCTTCAACGATTTATTGAAAGCCCCAGCCTTTTCGGCGCTGAAAGTCACCTGTACGCTCCCCTTTTGACCCGCTTCAACAGGCTCTTTCGTCCATTCGGGCGTTGTGCAGTTGCAGGAAGGTTGCACATTTTGGATAGACACCGGATCCGTACCGGTATTCGTAAATTCAAAGACAGCCTTTTGCGGCACACCCTGTTGAATTTCGCCAAAATCATGCGTCGTCACATTAAAAACGATGGGAGCCCCCGTAGTTTGTGCGTAAATTGCCAAATTAAATAAACACACAATCGCTAAAAAAAACACTTTTTTCATAAATAATAGTTTTTAAAAAAAATTTATTTTCACAAGTTCCGAACAGGATTGCTATTCTACGAACCGTTTTGTTTTAAAAACAACCGGATTTCCCTTAAGGTTTTCGGAGAATATCTAAAAAATGTAATATTAGCGTTAAAAAGCGGAGTCGCGTTTCAAATTTCAATATATTTGCGCGTCTATTGCGGAATTACGTAAGCAAGAAGGAAGCGGTGCTGATAAGGTTTAAGACAAAGAAAGAAGAGTTATGAGAAGGGGGGCGGCCGAGTGTCTGTTTCGGCACGCGGCCCCTGATTGTTTATACACCATATAAATCGACCTCAATCCATCATTAGCAATAAAAGACCCTGTGCCTCCGTTCATTTTTAACACGGTTTTTCCCGGATTTTATTTACCTTTGCCTCTCTTATAACATCCATTGGATATGACTCAAGTGATCAAAATAACAAAAGGGATGAATATCGATCTTGTCGGTCGCCCGCGGGCGGTGACTAAGCCGGCGATTTCTTCGCCGTTTTATACCGTTTTTCCCGAAGATTTTCCCGGGCTTACGCCGAAAGTGGCGGTGAAGGAAGGGGACATGGTGCTGTCCGGAACGCCGGTGATGTACGATAAAAACCGGCCGGAAATAAAGATTGTCGCCCCCGTAAGCGGCCGGATCACAGCCATCCGGCGCGGCGAAAAACGGCGCTTGCTCAGCATCGTCATCGAAGCGGAACGCCGCAACCGCTACGTGGATATGGGACCGAAAGTCCGTTCGCTCACGCCCGAAGACGTCCGGCAGACGTTGGCCGAAGCCGGACTGCTCGCCTTGATCCGGCAGCGGCCGTACGATGTGATAGCCGACCCCGGCACTTGGCCGCGGGACATCTTTGTGCAGGGTTTCTCTTCCGCACCCCTGGCGCCCGATGCGGAGTATCTCATTCGGGGCCGCGAAGAAGACATGCAAGCCGGACTGACCGCCCTGGCCGCCCTTGTCCCTTCCGGTTACGTGTATCTGGCCCTTCGGCCGGAACATGCGGCAAAGGGTTTGTACTACATAAGACGGGTGCATGCGCTGATCGTTGAAGGACCGCACCCGGCGGGGAACGCCAGTGTACAGATCAGTCAGGTCCACCCGGTGAGCAAGGGCGAAACGGTCTGGACGATAGCCTTGTCCGATGTCCTCATTATCGGCCGGCTGTTCAATACGGGACTGGTGGACATGACCCGCCTGGTGGCGCTCACCGGCTCGGAAGTGAACGAGGAAGACCGCGCGTATTATCCGATGATTGCAGGCGCCGGCATTGCACCGCTTGTCCGGAGCCGGGTGTCCGAAGGGATTCCCCTGCGTTACATCAGCGGAAATGTGCTGACAGGAACGCAAATCGCTTCCGACGGCGCACTGCATGCCCGCGACAATCAGGTGACCGTGATTCCGGAAGGCAGCGAAACGCACGACTTTCTGGGCTGGATAAAGCCCCTGCTGACGCAACGAAACCGGATCGTAGACGCCCGGGTGAAGGGCGGACAGCGGGCGATGATTCTCTCCAACGAATGGGACAAGGTCTTTCCGATGGATATTTTACCGGAGTTTCTGATCCGGGCGATTCTTGCCGGCGACTACGACAAGATGGAACGATTGGGCATCTACGAGGTTGCCCCCGAAGATTTTGCCCTGTGCGAATACGTCGATGCGTCCAAGATGGAACTCCAGCAATTGGTAAGGCGAGGCTTGGACCTGCTTTATAAAGAAATGAACGGATAAACAACAGTACCCTCAAGATATGAAATTGCTGCGAAACTATTTAGATCAGATAAAACCCCACTTCGAACCGGGGGGGCGCTACCACGCCTTTCAGTCGGTATTCGGCGGGTTGGAGTCCTTCCTTTTCGTTCCCAACACGACGTCGAAGTCGGGAACACATATTCACAGCCCGTTCGACACCAAATGGTCGATGTCGGTGGTCGTGATCGCCTTGATTCCCTGTTTGCTTTTCGGGATGTTCAATACCGGTTACCAGCATTACCTGTCCATTGGCGAAAATCCCGGCGGGTGGCTGATGTTTCTGTACGGCTTCCTGTCCGTCCTGCCGTTGATAGTGGTTTCTTACGCCGTCGGGCTGGGCATCGAATTTACCGTCGCCCAATGGAAAGGGCAGGAGATACAGGAAGGGTTTCTGGTCTCCGGGATGTTGATCCCCCTGATCGTTCCGATAGACACCCCGCTTTGGATGATTGCCCTGGCTACGGCATTCGCCGTCATTTTCGCCAAGGAAGTATTCGGAGGCACCGGCTATAATATATGGAATGTCGCCCTGATTGCCCGCGCCTTCCTGTTTTTCGCCTATCCCTCGCGGATGAGCGGCGAACAGGTCTTCGTGCGGACCGGAAGCACGTTCGGGATAGGGAAGGGCCAAGTGATCGACGCCTTTTCGGGCGCCACGCCTCTGGGACAAATCGGTTCGGCCGAGGTGTCGCCGCGGATGACGGACGTGCTGGGAATGCCCCTGGATTATTGGGATTTATTTCTGGGGTTGATACCGGGGTCTGTCGGCGAAACGTCCAAGCTCTGCATCGGGATCGGGGCGGTTCTGCTGTTGGTAACCGGAATTGCGAACTGGCGCACGATGATTTCCGTGTTTGTCGGCGGGATGGTGACGACTTTGTTTCTCAACGTAATCGATTTGACGCCCGCCATGCGGATCGACCCCTTGGAACAAATCCTGCTTGGCGGCTTTGCCTTCGGCGCGGTGTTTATGGCAACCGATCCGGTGACTTCTCCCCGCACGCAAGCGGGCAAATATATCTTCGGCGGACTGGTAGGGATGTTTGCGGTCCTGATTCGGGTCCTTAATCCGGGTTATCCCGAAGGGATGATGCTGGCGATTCTGTTTATGAACTCCTTTGCGCCTTTAATCGACCACTATGTAGTGGAAGCGAGCATCGAAAGCAGGATAAAGCGAAAGGAAATATACAGCAAGTTATGAACAAAGAAAGCAATTCATATACATTAATATATGCCTCGGTGATGGTGACGTTGGTCGCCTTGGCTCTTGCGTTGACATCGGAACTGTTGCGTCCGCAGCAGGCGAAGAACGAGGCGGTCGACAAGATGCGTCAAATTCTCTATTCCCTGAATCTCTCCTCCGCTCCGGCGGATGCGGAAGCATTGTATCAGTCCACCATTGTGGATGCCTACCGGATCAATGCGCGGGGAATTGTGGTGGAGGGAGCCGCTTTCGACGTCGAATTAGCCGACGAATTGCGCAAACCGGCGGAAAAGCGAATCTACCCCGTGTTTGAAGCCAAAATTGACGGGGAAAAGAAATATGTCCTTTCCCTGCGGGGAACGGGACTCTGGGGACCTGTCTGGGGATATATCGCGCTGAACAGCGACAAAAAAACAGTTTACGGCGCTTCTTTCGGACACGAAAGCGAAACGCCCGGGCTGGGCGGCGAGATCGACAAGCCGGCTTTCGCCCAAGCGTTTCAAGGCAAGCGGATATTCGACTCCACGGACCAGTTCACGTCCATCGCCATCGTCAAGCCGGGCAGAACCGTTCATGGGCGGGATGCTGTCGACGGCATTTCCGGGGGAACCATTACGAGCCAGGGAGTCGATGCCATGCTGTTTGCCGGCTTGAAGTCTTATCTGCCTTTTCTGGAGCGGTAAATGAAGCGTATGTAGCGGCCGAAGTCCGCAATAACAATAATTAGCAAGATGAAAGAAGTATTTATCAATCCGTTGAACCGGAATAATCCGGTTACCGTACAAATGCTGGGCATCTGTTCGGCACTGGCTGTCACCAGCAAATTGGAGCCGAGCGTTGTGATGGCTCTTTCCGTGACCGTCGTCGTCGCCTTTTCCAATGTAATCATTTCCCTTTTGCGAAAGACAATCCCCAACCGGATCCGCATCATCGTCCAATTGGTGGTGGTGGCGGCATTGGTGACGGTGGTGAACGAAGTTTTGAAAGCCTTCGCCTACGAGGTAAGCAAACAGCTTTCGGTATTTATCGGCTTGATCATCACCAACTGCATTGTCATGGGACGTTTGGAAGCGTTTGCCTTGGCCAATAAGCCGTGGCCGGCCTTTTTGGATGGCGTAGGGAACGGCTTGGGCTACGGGATTATCCTGATTATAGTAGGGTTTTTCAGGGAATTGCTGGGGTCGGGCACCTTGTTCGGGTTTCGCGTCATCCCCGACAAGTTGTACGAATGGGGCTATGAGAACAACGGCCTGATGATATTGCCGCCGATGGCCTTGATCGTCGTTGCGTGCATCATCTGGATTCAGAAAAGTAAAAATCTTAATTCTTAATTAAAATGTTAAACGTTTTCATTCATTCCATTTTTACGGAAAACATGCTGTTTGCCTATTTCTTGGGGATGTGTTCCTTTCTGGCCGTTTCGAAGAATGTAAAAACCGCGATGGGACTGGGGATTGCCGTCACCTTCGTTCTGACGGTAACCGTGCCGGTCAATTATCTCCTGGAGAATTATGTATTGAAACAGGGCGCTTTGAGTTGGCTGGGGGAATCGTTCGATTCGATCAACCTGAGTTTTCTGAGTTTCATTATCTTCATCGCCGTTATCGCATCCATTGTTCAGATGATCGAAATGGTGATGGAAAAATACACGCCGTCGCTGAACACATCCCTCGGCATTTTTCTGCCGTTGATAGCCGTCAACTGCGCCATTCTGGGAGCGAGTTTGTTTATGCAGCAAAAAAACTTTCCCAACACAGGCGTTGCCGCCGCTTACGGCTTTGGATCAGGAATCGGATGGCTGATGGCCATTGCAGGGATGGCGGCGATCCGCGAAAAATTGCAGTATTCGGATATACCCAAGCCGTTGAAAGGATTAGGCATCGCATTTATTATTACGGCATTGATGGGATTTGGGTTTATGAGTTTTTCAGGAATAAAGATATAACAGCAGAATCATTCGATATGATAATAGCAGCCAGTATAATTGTGTTTTTACTAATAACATTGCTATTAGTAAGTCTTTTATTGTTTGTTAAAAGTAGATTGACTCCTTCCGGCAACGTTCGGATTGTCGTAAACGAAGAAAAAGAGATCGAGACGCCAAGGGGCAACACTGTTTTGTCGGTGCTGCAATCGAACGGGATTTTCCTTTCCAGCGCTTGCGGCGGAAGCGGCAGTTGCGGGCAATGCCGTTTGCAGGTAATGGAGGGCGGAGGTGAAATTCTTCCCACCGAAACCGGGTTTTTCACGCGGAAACAAATAAAAGACCATTGGCGCTTGGGGTGCCAGGCGAAAGTAAAGGAAGATTTGAATATCCGTGTACCGGAAGCTGTATTCGGAGTCAAAGAATGGGAATGTGAAGTTGTTTCCAACTACAATGTAGCGTCTTTTATCAAAGAGTTTGTGGTGAAATTACCGGAAGGGGAATCATTGAATTTCAAGCCGGGGTCGTATATTCAGATTCAAGTGCCGAAGTACGAAGCGCCGTTCGGCAATTTCGATATTAAAGCGCGTCCGGCAGAAAAAAAGAACGCCGACCGGTTCCGGTCGGAGTGGGACAAATTCGGCATGTGGAACCTGACGGGGAAAAACACCGCAGAAAACGTGCGCGCCTATTCGATGGCCAACCATCCGGCAGAGGGCGACATTGTGATGTTGAACATCCGCATCGCGACTCCTCCCTTCGACCGGGGCGCCGGAACATGGAAAGCCGGAGTGCCGCCGGGCATTTGTTCTTCCTATATATTCAGCCTGAAGCCGGGCGACAAAGTCCGCATCTCCGGCCCTTACGGAGAATTTCATATTCAGGACACCAAACGCGAAATGCTGTATATCGGCGGTGGCGCGGGAATGGCGCCTTTGCGTTCGCAGTTATTGCATTTATTCCGCACGCTGAAAACAACCGATCGGACAATCTCTTATTGGTACGGCGCGCGTTCGAAGGACGAACTTTTCTACGAAGAAGATTTCCGGGCAATAGAAAAGGAATTCCCGAATTTCAAGTTTCATATTGCATTGAGCGAACCGCTTCCGAAAGATAAATGGACCGGCTATACCGGATTTATACATCAGGTGATTTACGATAACTACTTGATTCATCACGAAGCGCCGGAAGACATCGAATATTACATGTGTGGTCCCGGACCGATGGCCGATGCCGTAAAAGGCTTGCTGGACGATTTGGGCGTACCGCCGGAAATGTTGATGTTCGACGATTTCGGATAAAGATCAAAAAAACCTTTATTATATTCATAAAATAATATGAAAACAGAAGATTTACAGACAAAAGACGACGTTCCGGAGAGTCGAACGTGGAACGAAACGCAAGTAAAAAAGTATGCCTTTGTATCTAAACGGGCATTGGAAGCCGACCACATCGGCTATTGTTATCGTGATAAGCCTGAAACAAACATCGACAGCGGTTGGCGGTTTCTCTATGGGGATGAAGATGAAGATTACCTCGACAATCCGACCCATGTAGAAACGGTTTATCCGGAAGACATGCTGTCAATTAATCCGGCTTTGGACACGATATTAAGCGCTCCCATCGGATCGGAATTTGAATGGGACGACGAAACCTGCCTGTACGAGGAAATTATCGAATAGCCGGCAGGCAAACAGTGCGCAAAACGAAGCTACATGCAGCACTGTGCCTGGTTCTACGCGCCAAAAAAAGTTTGAATGGTTTTGAAAAGACGAAAAAAAGTTGTTCCTTTGCAATCGCTTTAAAAGCGGGAATGTATTCTCAGCAAGGAGAGATGGCAGAGTGGTCGATCGCGGCGGTCTTGAAAACCGTTGAACTGAGAGGTTCCAGGGGTTCGAATCCCTTTCTCTCCGC
>JAIRSN010000023.1 GCA_031255425.1 Dysgonamonadaceae bacterium | reverse complement strand
AGCGAGTTATGAGGATTCATCCGAGGTTCCTGGCGGATTCGAACCGCCGTAAACGGTTTTGCAGACCGGCGCCTAACCACTCGGCCAAGGAACCTTTTCTCTTTTGCGAGTGCAAAATAAATGCTTTTCTACCACTTAACCAAATAAAAATACTGTTTTTTTCCCGCGAGCCGTTCTTTTTGATTCCCCGGCTTATTTAAGAAGATAAATCCGTTCGATTATATCGACCACTTTGTAGCCTTCGCCGGCATTGGTAGTTATTTCTTCCCCTTTTTTGTTTTTCAAAACATTTACTACATTGTCAATCACGTAATGATGGTTTTGTGCCGAACCCTTGTAGTGCCCATAATCGTTTCCGGGGTTGGTTTGCGCCAACTCCGGCATCTCGTAGTTCTTTACGCAACAGTACTCGACTTCATTCATATACTGTCCGCCTATTTTAATGGTGCCGTTTTCAGCAATTATCGTCACCGAACTCTCAAAATTCTTATCCCATACAGAAGTTGAATAGTTAAACGTCCCGATTCCCCCTTTGACAAACTTGAAAGAGATGATTCCCGAATCCTCAAAACCGGTCAGTGTCTGGTGATTAAAATCTTCGAACCGGGCTTTTATGTCGGTAATGTCGCCAAACAACCAGTACATCAGGTCGATGAAATGAGAAAATTGGGTAAACAGCGTGCCGCCGTCTAATTCCTTGTCGCCATGCCAATTTCCTTTTTGATAATACCGCTCGTCCCGGTTCCAATAGCAGTTGATTTGCACCATATATAATTTTCCCAATAGATTTGAATCAACAACTTCTTTTATCCAAACACTTGGAGGAGAATAGCGATTTTGCATCACGCAGAAAACATTCTTGTTCTGTTTCCCGGCCGTAATCAAAACGTTCCTTGCATCGCTGGTATTCAACGCCATCGGTTTTTCTATTACGACATGATGACCGGTCTCCAATGCCCGGATAGCCATTGGGGAATGGAATCCGTTGGGCGTGCAGATGTTAAGCACGTCGAAGGGGATGCCGGACGACAGTAATTCTTCCAAATTCTTAAACGACGAACGAAGAACCGTGGAAGACGGCAAATTCAACTTTTCAAAAGGGAGCAGGTCGCAGATAGCGGCTATTTCCGCTTCGGGATTGCGTTCGATCATCTGTATGTGCCGTTTCCCGATGTGTCCGCATCCAATTACGGCAAATCGAACTGGGGCGTCCGAAGCGGCCAAACGTTTATCGATTACCATACATTTGTTGATAATAATTTTGATAATCGCCCGAGGTCACTTCTTTTACCCAATGTTGATTTTCCAGATACCAGCGGATGGTTTTTACGATTCCGTCTTCAAATTTGGTTTCGGGATACCAGCCCAATTCCCGGGTGATTTTTGCAGGATCAATCGCATAACGCTGATCGTGTCCCAGGCGGTCTTTCACAAACGTAATCAAGTCGTTGCTTATCCAGTCGAAGTGGTCGGAAGATTGAAGAAGGCCGGGTTTGAGCGCACTTCTATAGGATTTATTTTCTTCCAACAAGTTCCGGATAGTCGAAAGGATCAATTGGACGATTTCGAGGTTCGTTTTCTCATTGTGTCCGCCGACGTTGTAAATCTCACCGGTTCGTCCGTCCTGGAGAACACGGTCGATTGCTTTGCAATGATCTTCTACATACAGCCAGTCGCGGACGTTGGATCCGTCGCCGTAGACCGGAAGCGTTTTCCCTTCCAGTATATTTTTGATAATAAGCGGAATCAGCTTTTCCGGAAAGTGATAGGGTCCGTAATTGTTGGAGCAGCGGGTGATATTGACCGGCAACTTATATGTTTCCGAATAGGCAACCACAATCAGGTCGGCGCCGGTTTTGGATGCAGAATAGGGACTGCGGGGATCCAAGGGCGTTGTTTCCGTGAAAAAACCGGTCTCGCCCAAACTGCCGTACACTTCGTCGGTCGACACCTGGAGGTATTTAACTCCCTTGCGGTAGGTGGGATAACCTTTGTCGTCCTTTCCGGTTGTCCAACTCTTTTTGGCGATTTCCAACAGATTTTGCGTCCCCAATATATTCGTCTGCAAAAACAACTGCGGATTCTCAATGCTGCGGTCCACATGGCTTTCTGCGGCAAAATTCACCAGATAATCCACCGGATATTTTTCAAATATCGTTGCGACTATCCGGGGGTCTACGATATTTCCCTTGTAAAATACCGCTCTCGGATCGTCCAGATCCGTTTGGATGGTTCCCAGATTCCCTGCATACGTCAGATCGTCCAGTATAACCACCCGGATCTCCCGGTGTTTTTTCAGCAGGTATTTCACAAAATTAGCTCCGATAAACCCGGCGCCGCCGGTTACTAAATAAGTTGTCATGTATTGTTATTTTTAAGAATTAAGAAAGTGACAGGCTCAATAAATATTGACCGTATTCGGTTTTTTCCATTGTTTCGCCCAGCTTTTTCAACTGTGTCGTTTCGATCCACCCGTTTCGCCAGGCGATTTCTTCGATGCAGGAAATGTAAAATCCTTGCCGTTTCTGAATGGTTTCCACAAAGTTAGACGCTTCCAGCAAGCTGTCGCAGTTGCCGGTATCCAACCAGGCAAAGCCTCGCCCGAAAAGGGTTACTTTTAATTTGTTTTCTTTCAGATAGGTCTTATTCAAATCGGTAATTTCATATTCGCCCCGCGCCGACGGCTTCAAGGCTTTCGCCCTACCGACCACCGAATGATCGTAAAAATACAGGCCGGGGACGGCGTAGTTGGATTTGGGTCGTTCCGGCTTTTCCTCGATAGACAACACCTTTCCCGACGCATCAAAATCGACAACGCCATAGGCGCGCGGATCTTT
>JAIRSN010000254.1 GCA_031255425.1 Dysgonamonadaceae bacterium | reverse complement strand
CGGTGAGTACTGGAACTATTCCCACATCCGCAATATCAATTATTTCTTGCAGGAACTGCCGAACTTTGCCGGCAATTATACGGTGAGCAATACGGACACCTGGCTTGGAGAGGCATATTTCATGCGCGCATTTACCTATTTCACCATGACTCAACGTTATGGCGGTGTCCCTATTGTAGATAAGGTTATTCATTATTTGGGGCAGGACGTCGAAGACCTGAGAGCGCCCCGCGATAAAGAGGCGGATTGCTACAATTTTATACTTGCCGACCTGGATAAGGCGATAGAATTACTTCCTCCCACCAGTCCGCAGGCAGGTCGCGTTAACCGATATGCGGCCTACGGCATGAAAGCGAGGGTAGCGTTGTGGGCGGCATCTATTGCCAGATACGGTACCGTGCAATTAAACGGATTGATTGGCGTTCCTGCCGAACAGGCAAAAATGTTTTACCAGACGGCTTATGACGCCGCCGTAAAGACAGCCGACGGGGGATACACTTTGTATAATGACGGAAGCGGCGATTTGGCGGCCAGCTATACCAGGATCTTTCTGGATCAGGCAAGTCCGGAAAATATATTTGTCCGGAAATACCTGTACCCCGAATACGGACACAGTTTCGACCGTGAAGCTGTTCCATGGCAATTACGCGGACCGGATACTTATTCAAGTTATGCCTGCCCGACACTGGACTTTATCGAAATGTTTGACGATATTGATGGAAATCCGTTTATTCTCCATTCCGGCGACGACGACGCTCCGGTCTTATATGCCGACCGGATGGATATTTTCGCCAAAGCGGAACCAAGGTTAAGAGGTGTGATCTGTTTTCCGGGCGATATGCTTAAAGGAGAACTTATTGATGTTCGTAAAGGCATCGTGGAAGAAGGCAACCCGATTTCGGAATTCAGGTCAACCGCATCATTTCCGGACACGTATACAGGCCGCAATATTCCGGGTTCCATGACGATTCAGGGAGCAAGCGGCATGGGATACAATGAAGCAACGGCAACCGGATTTTATTTGCGCAAATGGGTAAACCCTAATCTGGCAAAATCAGACGTCGTCGGAGGGAAAAGTACGACGACATGGATTGAAATGCGTTATGCCGAAATATTGTTGATACGCGCTGAAGCAGCCGTGGAGTTAAATGCGCTGGGCGACGCTTCGAAAATGAGCGACGCCGTTGCCTGTATGCAAACCATTCGCGACCGTGCCGGAGCCTTCAGGAAATACACGACCGAAGCCGAATTGACCATAGACGCTGTCCGCAGGGAACGACGGATGGAATTATATTACGAAAACAAAACTTTCTGGGATTTAAAACGCTGGCGAATATTTGATCGGGAAGTTTTCAATCGTGAATGGAAAGTGCTGTGGCCGATTTTTGTCTGGGATGAACAAAAGTATTACATGAAAAAATCCGTCCAGACACTGGCAAGAGTTACTTTTCAGCCTACTTATTATTATTTGCAGATTCCACTATCGCAAATTGCAACCAACCCGCTATTGGAACAAAATCCAGGATATTAATTTTAAAAAAGTATTCAAATGAAAAAGAAACGTATCTTGATATTATACCTGTTTACAGCTATTTTAGTCTTATCGTGCGAGATAGATAACTATAACGAACCGGATGGAACGCTGACAGGACAAGTGATAGACGCCATGACAGGAAAACCGCTTTCGACCGAACAACCTCAGGGCTTTCGGATCCGGTGTGAAGAAATTAGCTGGAGTGACACTCCCACAGCTCAGTTTTTCTGGGGAAAAGCAGACGGGACGTTTAACAACACCAAACTGTTTGCCGGAAAATATCGAATAACACCGGTCGAAGGCGCTTTTGTGATGCCCGATCCGAAAGAAGTGAATATTCGTTCGGGAGCGACAACCACTGTCGATTTTACGGTTACACCGTATATCAGCTTCAGTAATGTTTCTATCGTAAAAGAAGGAAATACCGTACGGGCAACATTCACTTTAACAAGGAATGTTGCTACGGCTGCATTGCAGGATTATCGTGTGTTTGCTACAGTTGCAACTCCTTACGTCGGAACGCAACTGTTCGATAACGACATTAGTACGAGTGCAACCAATATAGGCGAATCGGATTTGGAGGTTCCGGTTTCGGTACTTCTCCCGGAGAATTTTGTTTCCGGGAAAACTTATTATATCCGAATCGGTGCCCGTTGCCAAAATTCGTCAGGACGTTACAACATGACGGAAATAGTAACCATCAGCATGTGATCATGCCTGAACAGAGTGGTTTTATGAACCGCAGGCTGTGAACCTGCGGTTCATTTCGCGCTCTTGTTTTAGTTATTTTTTTTATAATAAATTCAAATAAGAGATGAAAAAAAAATCGTTTATCAAAAGAATGGCGGTAGCAGCGCTTGGATTCGCAGTGCTGCAAACGGCGCCGATCACGGCGCAGATGATTGACCTTGATGGAGGCCCTATGGGCATCGAACGGGTCGCAATGTGTGTCGGATCGCCGATTCCGTATCTTTCGGAACAGGCAAAAGACGGCGCACCGAACTGGGTGCAGATCGACCTCGGCGCTGCGTTTCCCGTCGAAGCGGTGAAACTTTATCCCTTTTTTCAGGTCTCGGGAGAGCTCGGATCACATTCGCATAATTTCCCCAGTCGCTTTCGTATCGAAGCTTCCGCCGACGAATCGTTTGCCAATCCGTACACGGTGATGGATCAAACGGCATCCGACTTCATCGGTTATCCGCTGGAAATAAAAACCTACCGGCTTA
>JAIRSN010000210.1 GCA_031255425.1 Dysgonamonadaceae bacterium | reverse complement strand
ATACCCCATAATAATATTTTGCCAGATGCTTTCTCATAAATTCCAACGCTTTTGTTAATTGAGATTGGACGGTTGTTGGCGCCAAATTTAGTTCTTTTGCGATTTCTTTAGCCGAGTAGCCTTTGCGTTTACTCATGATAAAGATTTGTTTTCGGGCGGGCGGCAATTTTTCCGCTAACTGGTCCACGATTTTTTCCAAAAAATTCACATCAACGGTTTTATCGGTTGAACATTCGGTCATATTTTCATTTTGCAAAAAATATTCCTGGTATATAAATTCAACCGCCTGATGTTCCCATTCATTCAACGACATGTTTTTCGCAATCGTGCATATATAAGAGAGGAATGATTTCTGAGGATCTATCTGTAGCCTGTTTTCCCAGATTTTGACGAAAGTACGTTGCACCAGTTCCTCTGCTTGCCAAGTATTGCCACCTGTTATTTTCAGGATAAAATGATATAACTTCCCACTGTACCGGTTGTATAATTCTTCAAAAGCAGGCTGGCTGCCTTCTCTCAACAACTTCATTTGTGGAAAATCATCGTGTATCATTCTTTGTGTTATTTCTATTTTCACCGTTTTTCGCAATGAAACCTTTGGGGTGTTGCAAAGTTAATGGTTCTGTTTGAAATTACAATAGAATGAGTTGCTTGGCTTGTCTTAAAAGGATGCCTGTGTCAAGAATTATAATGCGTCCGCCCGGAAATTTCCCCCGAAATAGTTGCGGTTACAGGAAAAAACAGCTACATTTGCAGTCGCAAAATAAAACGAGGTGTAGCGCAGCCCGGTTAGCGCACCTGCTTTGGGAGCAGGGGGTCCCAAGTTCGAATCTTGGTACCTCGACAAATTCAACGAATAAAGACGGTTCTTCACTTCTTCCGAAAAACAGTTCTTCACTTCCTCCGAAAGACGAATTATCTCCCCCTCCGATTGAATGTTTCCCCACGAATGATTGTTCAGGATTGTTTCTTCCGGAAAGCGATCGGCGAAGAACCTGTCGCCTTCCTGAAAAACCGGCTGAAATACGACTGGTCCTCAAATCCTAATTGACAGGCAATCTCACAAACGGCGTCGTCCGTATGCTTCAGGCGCAGTTTGGCTTCCGTCAACCGCATCTCGTTGAGTACGCCGATGGCTGTTTTGCCGGTGACTGACCGGACGGATTTGTTGAGGTGATTGGGCGTGATCTTTAATAATCGGGCGTAAAATGCGGGGCTTTGTTCCTGTTCCAGGTGGGCAAGCAGCAGGTCGTGGTATTGTTTCGTGATCGAGAATGCTTTCGCCGGATAGAAGTCCAGGCTGCTCTCTTTCATCTCTTTCCTTATTTCATAAATGCAGGTGACGAGGTATGCCTGAATCAGGGAGTAATCTTTTTCCGCTTCGCCAAACAGGTGGGTGAGGGAGTCCAGGTTGACCGCCAACCGCTGAAAGGTCTTGTTCCTCAGACGCAGGGGATATTGGTGGAGAAAGCTGCTGATCAACTCGATCTGGTTCTTCAGGTTTTCCTTCAGGTACACCGGATCGCTGAAAGCTGCGTTGAACCGGCAATACCAGCCTTGCAGTTCGCCCCCTCCCTCGCTGATCGATGCCGGCCGGCGGGAAAAAGAAAGGTGGATGTCTTTCGGGTTGATCCGCACCGAATGGAAGTCACATTCCCGGACAACATACCCGGAGGTGACCAGGACGAGTTCGGCTACCGGCTCTTTGCTTGCCGGGGAAGCGGGCAGGTCCTTGCCGGTTTGCTCCAAAGGAACAATGAAAAAGTCGCCGGAATCAGTCGCAGACATCGATGAAAAATTCGTACAAAGGTTGCAACAGGGAAAATTCTTTCTCCATATAGGGAACAAAGGCTTCGGAAAACAACACCTCGCTTACCGGCAGGTTTTTGAAAAGGTAGAGCCCCTTTCGCTGGATCCACGGTTGGAAATCATCCGGCAAGTCGTTCTTAACTGGACGCTTGTACGCTTCCCCTCCCAACCGGAAGTGATGCGTGCTTAACAGTTCCGCCGTTATTTCCCGGAAGTGCGCCGGTTCGTACGCTACCCGGTCGCGGAAACGGTCCATGATTTTCTTTTTGGCGGCAAACATCCCCATGCCGTAGCCGGCACCGTCTTTGCCTGTTTCCAGGTAAAAGCCGGGGAAGGTTTCCCACTCCGGCGTTTGTTTCTTGAAAGGCCGCTGAAAAGAAATCCACATGTGCTGTTTGTAAGGCGTTTTGTCGTAAGAAAAACGGATGTCGCGGTAGATGCGCGAAATCATCCGGTTGGGACGGAGATCCAACTGCGGATCAATCCCGTAAAAAGAGGGCGTCAACGCAACCGCCAGGGCTTTCAGGGGTTGCAGGACCTCCCGCTCATAAACCGCCCGGTGTTCCTCGAACCAGGGCTTGTAATTGTTTTCCTCCAGATCGGCAAAGAACCGGAAGGTCTCGCTGCTGAAGCCGGTAAAATGTTCCGTTGTTTTCATCTGTAAACTGAAATTCGTTTATTCAAAGCTGTTTCAAAAAGCAAACGGATGACGGTTGCCCGTCATCCGTTCGAAGCGGGTTATATGCCCAGTGATTTGCGCACTTCATTTATCTTTTCTTCGGCGGCAACGGCGGCGGCTGCCAACTCTTCCTTAGAATAGACCTTGCTGTGTACCTCGATATAGAACTTTATCTTCGGTTCGGTGCCGGAGGGACGGATGGACACTTTCGTTCCGTCTTCGGCAAAATACTGAAGCACATTCGAAGTGGTCGGCATGTTCAGGGTGACGCGCTCGTTTTCGACGATGTCTGTGCCGGTCAGCTTGGCGAAGTCTTTGATGAAGAACACTTTCGAACCTGCCAACTCTTTCATCGGGTTTTCGCGGTAATTTTTCATCATCGCTTCAATCTCTTCCGCGCCCGATTTTCCTTCCTTATAAACCGACAGCCCGATTTCTTTGGAAAAGCCATATTCCACATAAATATCCTGAAGCAATTCGTAGACGGTTTTGCCCTGATCTGCCGCCCATGCCGCTATTTCCGCCAGAAGCATGCACGCCGAAACCGCGTCTTTGTCCCGGACGAAATCTTCCGCTAAAAAGCCGTAGCTTTCTTCCCCGCCGCCGATGTAGGTCCGTTTGTTCTCGTTCTGGCGGATGACGTCGGCAATCCATTTGAAGCCGGTGTAGCAGTCGTACAGCTTCACGCCGTTCTTCCGGGCGATGTTTTTAACCAGCTCGGTCGAAACGATGGTCTTGACAATGTACTCGTTATTGCTCAATTTCCCCATCTCTTTCCAGCGGGTAATCAGGTAATAGATAAAAATCAGCAGGGTTTGATTGCCGTTCAGCAGGATAAACTCGCCTGCCTCGTTGCGGACGGCTGCCCCGACCCTGTCGGCGTCCGGATCGGAAGCCATCACCAGGTCGGCGCCGGTTTCGACGGCTTTTTCCACCGCCATCTTCAAGGCGGCGGCTTCTTCGGGGTTGGGCGACTGGACGGTCGGGAAGTCGCCGCTGATCACATCCTGTTCCGGAACGGAGATAATGTTCTCGAAACCCAGGGCTTTCAATGCTGCCGGAATCAGTGTGACGCCGGTGCCGTGTATCGGGGTGTAAACAATCTTGAGCGCCTTGTGCCGTTGAATCGCATCGCCGGAAAGCGAAACGGTCAACAGGTCGCGGATGTATGCTTCGTCTATTTTGTTGTCCAACAACTCAATCAGCGCCGGATTGCCTTTGAACCGGATGTCCTTTACCGACGACACCTGGTTCACTTCGGCAATAATGTTCTTGTCGTGCGGGGCAATGACTTGCGCGCCGTCGCTCCAGTAGGCTTTGTAGCCGTTGTATTCCTTCGGATTGTGGGAAGCCGTCAGGCAAATACCGCTCTGGCAGCCCAGCTTGCGAATCGCGTAGCTGATTTCCGGCGTGGGACGCAACGCGGGAAAAAGGTAGACCTTGATTCCGTTGGCGGAAAATATACCGGCGGATGTTTCGGCAAACAGGCGGCTGTTGTTCCGGCAATCGTGCCCGATAACGACACTGATCTGCGCCAACGAAGCAAATTCTTTCTTCAAATAGTTCGCCAAGCCCTGCGTAGCCGCTCCCACGGTGTAAATATTCATCCGGTTCGACCCAACGCCCATAATGCCGCGCAGCCCGCCGGTGCCGAATTCCAAATCCTTGTAAAACGCTTCGATTAAATCGTTCGCATCTTCCCTGTCGAGCAAGTCCTGCACCTTCTTCCGGGTTTCCGCATCGTAATCATCGCTCAACCATGCGCTTGCTTTTGTCTTTACTTGTTTCAATAAAACGGTATCTTCCATAACACATTATTTTAGTTTATTATTTTTCTTTCAACCAGTCGCCGGTTTGCCGGACCAGTTCCCGCAGGAAACGCTCGTCCCATTTCGGGCGGTCAGGGTATTGCGATCCGCCGTATTCGTTGGAGAGGAATTTCCCGCCGGCTTCCTTTTTCACCACCCCGTCGGCATATTTGACAACCAGGTATTCGCCCAACTGTTTCCATTCCGAGAGCGCGTTTTCCGCGAGGTTTGTGCTGTAAGCGGTCAGGAAACCGGTTGCCCCTTTCCGGTCCCCGGCGTTCAGCAGTCCGAGGGCTTGTTGTTCGACGGCAGGCTGCGCGTCCAGGTAACTGTTTTCCAATTGGTCCTGCAAACGTTTGGCGTCCGGAACCATCTGATCGTAACGGGAATATGCCATATTTGCCACCCAATTATGTACCCAAAATGCCGACGTCCACGAGAAATGCGTGAAATCGCCGTTGCCCACGCGGTAACATTCGGGCGTCCGGGTCATGGAGGCATACATGGGGTTGTAGACCGTGAAGCGGGCGTCGTCCACGCCAAACCAGAAAACGCCGCCCACCTCGTCGGGAAGCCAACTGCGCATTTGTCCCACAAACGTAAAGCCGGTTTGCTGGGTGGAAATGGGGCGCTCGAAGCCGTATTTCACGCCGTCTGCCTCAAATCCCAGCGGATGAAGGCGGTAGGGGGAATGAAACGGACCGGCGGCCAGGTCTTTCGTGGGGTCGAAGACCGTTCCTTCGTAATGGTCCCGCATCATATCCATCAAATTTTTAACGCTCAGCAGTTTATCCGGTTTTACGTACAAGGGCATGGGCGCCGGGTCTTCGCCCAGAATATACGGAAGCCACTGTGCGGCGTTGCCGGTATATTGATTGTAAAAACTCCAGACGCGGGCTTCACAGAAGCGCAGTCCGCCCCAGTCCAGGGGGTTATAGGCTTTCGCGAAGCTGAAATGCTCGTCCGTGCCTTCGTAATATCCCTGCTCGCGGGCGAAGGAAATCACATCCGGGGCGTAAAGGCAGTTTTCCCTGTCGTTCAGCGGAAACTGGTGGATGCGCGACTGGTTGGCATGGGCGGCAATGCAATCGTCCGGAATCCGGACGGCTACCCAGACGGCGCCTTTATTGCCAACGCCTTTCCCAATCATTTCCAGTATCCAGACCTCGTTTTTGTCTACTATCGAAAACGATTCCCCTCCGCTGTAATAGCCGTGTTCCTTCACCAGCCCGGTCATGATTTGAATGGCTTCGCGGGCGGTTTTTGCCCGTTGCAGGGTGATATAGATCAAACTTCCGTAATCCAGGATGGCGGTGGTGTCGACGAGTTCGGTTCTACCGCCGAAAGTCGTTTCGCCGATACACAACTGATATTCGTTCATATTGCCGATCACGTTGCAGGTTTGGGTTGCCTGCGGAATTTGTCCCAAAAACTTGCCGGTGTCCCATTCGTAAACGTCCAACAGGCTGCCCGGCGCATGGTTGGCGGCGGGGTAATGATACAGTTCGCCGTACAGGGCGTACGAATCGGCGGAATAGGTGACCATCGTGGATCCGTCTGCCGAGGCCTTTTTCGCCACCAGCAGGTTGGTGCAGGCAAACGGTTTTGCCGTTGCCATGCCGATAAACAGGAGGATAATAACTGCTTTTTTCATTGTTTTTTTTGTTTTTTGAGTAAGCAAAGATAAGGAATTATTTTATTTTTTTCTTTCCGGGTTCCCGGAAAATCTGCTTTCAAACCTCATTTCCACCTAATTTAAATAACAAAACAACCTCAGTAGCCAAGCAGATATAATACATTAACTTACCTCATTACCTCATTAAGACAGCGCCGCCTGTTCCTGATTCAGGTTGACTGCATTGCCTTTTGTTTTTAATGAGGTAATGAGGTTTGGATGATAGGAGATATATCCTTGAGCTACTGAGGTTGTTTTGTTATTTAAATTAGGTAGAAATGAGGTTTTGGGGGCTGCGGATTAGCATCATCGTCTTTTACCTGTATATATATAAGGTGTAATGAAACCTCCGCGCATGTATTATCATCCTATATCTATATAAATATTAGGAAGAATATAATAAATTGAAAGAATGAACGTTTAGATAGTATGAAGAACGAAGTTTTTTTTCCATTTCGGGGTAAACCCGGAAAAGTCCCAAGCAAATTTTCACGATTGCCAGGCATCTTGGCAAACGTCCCGGAGAAGTTTTCACGGGGCTGACTAAAAAGTCTCCCCCTCCTGCAAATCCGTCGCCGCATCCCTTCCGGAGATGCTCACAGAATTTTTTTGCGAGGCGCTCTCAAAAAAAAGCCGATCAGGAAAATTCACTGTAATTTTCTTAATCGGTTTTCTTGTATCGGTTTTTGGAGAGGG
>JAIRSN010000140.1 GCA_031255425.1 Dysgonamonadaceae bacterium | reverse complement strand
GGAGTTCCCGAAAGCATAAATCAAGTTTAAAAAATGGTTTCGGGAACTCCCGAAAGCATGAATCAAGTTTAAAAAATGGTTTCGGGAGTTCCCGAAAGTATAAATCAAGTTTAAAAAATGGTTTCGGGAGTTCCCGAAAGCATAAATCAAGTTTAAAAAATGATTTCGGGAGTTCCCGAAAGTATAAATCAAGTTTAAAAAATGATTTCGGGAACTCCCGGCGGCGCAGCCGCTTTTATATTTTAAGGAAGCAGTCCCTCCTATGCCGCAGCCGCTTTTATATTTTAAGGAAGCAGTCCCTCCTATGCCGCAGCCGCTTTTATATTTTAGGGAAGCAGTCCCCCCTATGCCGCAGCCGCTTTTATATTTTAAGGAAGCAGTCCCCCCTATGCCGCAGCCGCTTTTATATTTTGGGGAAGCAGTCCCCTATGCGTAGCAAATACACCGTACCCCTTAATATTTTAATTAGTTTGGGATATCGGGATAAATTTCTTTATTGTTTTGTTTATAAAATTAGGTAGAATGAGGTTTTGGGGAGTGCGTCTGATTTAAACTGATTTTTGAGCCGCAGAGATCTTAGAAGCGACGTCCCAGATAAGAATCCCGGCAGCGACCGAGACATTGAGCGAGTGTTTGGTGCCGAATTGGGGAATTTCGATACACGAGTCGCACCGATTGACGACTTCCTGATTGACGCCATGCACCTCGTTGCCGAATATAATCGCCAGCTTTTTGTTTTCCGGACGGAATTGATCCAGCCGGGTACTGTTTTCGGCTTGTTCGGCAGCCGCCAGACAGTATCCTTTTTGTTTCAGTTCGGCGATGGCAGCCAGGGTGTTTTCGAAGTACTTCCAGTCCACCGTGTTCTCGGCGCCCAAGGCCGTCTTGTGAATTTCGGCATGGGGCGGAACGGCTGTAATGCCGCACAAATAAACGGATTCGACCAGAAAGGCATCGGAGGTGCGGAATATCGAACCGACATTGTGAAGGCTCCGTATATTGTCCAGGACAACGATCAGGGGGAGCTTTTCCGCCTTCTTATATTCGTCCGGAAGCATCCGGTTCAGCTCGGTGATTCGTAATTTTCTCATCTTTCACCGGTCAGGCGCCGGGAGAAAGGCTTTTGAAAGCCAGAGCGTACAGTTTCATCTGTTTCAACATCGCCAGCAGGCCGTTGGAGCGGGTAGGGGAGAGGTGCCCTTTCAATCCGATGGTGTTGATGAAATAGATGTCGGTGGAAAGAATCTCGTCCGGCGTGTGGCCGGAAAGCACTTTAATCAGCAACGACACAATCCCTTTCACGATTACAGCGTCGCTGTCGCCGCGGTAGATTACCATGCCTTCCTCGTTGTCGGCATGCAACCAAACGCGGCTCTGGCAGCCCTCAATCAGGTTGTTTTCCGTTTTGTATTTCGCATCCAAAGACGGAAGAGCGTTGCCCATTTCAATCAGCAGGGCATATTTATCCATCCAGTCGTCGAACGCCGCAAATTCTTCAATGATCTCCTCTTGTATCCGGTCGATTGTTTTTGTATTCATAATGAACAAGTTGTTTTTAGGGTTATTCCATTACCGAACGCGCCAGGTTTTCCGCGTCTTCCTGCGTGGGCGCTTCCGTGTATATTCGTACTATTGGTTCCGTATTGGATTTCCGGAAATGGATCCAGCGGTCGGGAAAGTCTACTTTCACCCCGTCGATCGTGCTGACCGGATGGGCGGCGTATTTCTTTTTAACAGCATCCAAAAGCGCGTCGACATCCGTGCCGGGCGTCAGTTCCAAGCGCTGTTTCGCCATGAAATACGAGGGATAAGCGGCGCGAAGTTCGCCGGTTGTTTTGCCCGACTGCGCCAGATGCGTCAGGAACAGCCCGATTCCGACCAACGCATCCCGGCCGTAGTGCGATTCGGGGTAAATGACGCCGCCGTTTCCTTCTCCGCCGATGATGGCGCTCGTCTCTTTCATCTTTTCGACAACGTTCACTTCGCCGACCGCAGCAGCAGTGTATGTCTGCCCGTATCTTTCGGTTACGTCGCGCAATGCACGGGTTGAACTCATGTTGGAAACCGTATTTCCGGGCGTGTGCGACAGCACGTAGTCGGCGATCGAAACCAGCGTGTATTCCTCGCCGAACATATCGCCGGTCTCCGTCACGATGGCCAGGCGATCGACGTCGGGGTCGACGACAAAACCGACATCCGCCTTTTGTGTTCTCATTACTTCCGCAATTTCAGTCAGATGCTGGGGGAGCGGTTCGGGATTATGGGCGAAAATGCCGGTCGGTTCGGTATTCAGTTCGATGATTTTTTCGACGCCCAACGCACGCAACAGCCTGGGAATCACGATGCCGCCCACCGAATTGACCGCATCGACCGCCACCGTAAAGTTGGCTTTCCGGATGGATGCCACGTCCACCAGTTTCAGCGCCAGCACGTGGTTGATATGTTTTTCCGCGTAGGAAGTATCCGTTCTCATCGTTCCCAACCGGTCTATTCCGGCAAATACAAAGGCTTCCTCTTGGGCTATCCGGAGAATTTCGTTTCCTTCTTCCGCATTCAGAAATTCGCCTTTTTCGTTCAGCAACTTCAAGGCGTTCCATTGTTTCGGATTGTGGGATGCGGTGAGGATAATGCCGCCCGCCGCCTTTTCCATCACCACCGCCAGTTCGGTGGTCGGGGTCGTCGCCAAGCCGATGTCTACCACGTCCAAGCCCATGCCCGACAGGGTACCGGCTACGATACGGCGCACCATTTCGCCGGAAACACGCGCATCCCGCCCCACGACGATCGTCCGGGAGGGATTGTTTTTAGAAAGAATAAGCGTTGCATAAGCGGCGGTGAATTTCAGAATGTCCAAGGGCGAAAGACCCTCGCCCGCCTTTCCGCCGATTGTGCCGCGAATACCGGAAATAGATTTAATCAAAGGCATATTTTATGAATTTATGAGTTATCAACAGTTGTTTAATAGAATGCCGTATACCGCAGGTTTTTATAGAAAACGACATTGAAATTGTTCTGGTCGGAAGAAGTCCCCAACGAAGACGGAACAATCAGGTCGACGACCGCCTTTTCCCCGACGTAGGTCAGGGGAATCGCCCAGCCGTTGCACGATAAATCGTCGGTGCTTTTCCCATAGCTTCCCGGTTGCCCGTAGGTAAATTCCATCGGCTGCAAGCTGAAAAAAGGCACTTTAATGCTTGCCGTGTCTTTTCCCGTTACAAAATCTTTGACGTAATAGAAATAATCGAAACGCACCAACACCTGGTCTTCCAGCGGTTTCACCCGGACATTCGTGCCGCTGTCGGTCACGTGGATGTAGAGGCCCTCTTTGGTTTTGAAAAATTCTTTTTCCTTAAAAACACCGTTTTCCGGATAGGATTTCAGGACGGTGATTCCTTCGCGTTCGATATATCTTTCAATATCTCTTTTTTCTTCCCTCAGGTATTCCTGAAGGCTTTTCTGATTGTCGCACGCAACGCCTGCCAGGGCAAGAACGATAACAGGCAAAATAAAAACGACGGTTTTTCTCATACTGTGAAATTATTTTTTACAAATTTTGAAATTCAGGATAAGTACTCGGCATATTTCGGCAAGGCTTCTTCAAACAGCGTGACCGCCTCTTCCAATGACCCGAAAAATTCTCCCCCGGAGGCATTCAGATGACCGCCCCCGTTGAATATTTCGGCGGCGAACCGGTTGGCAGGAAAGGTGCCTTTGGAACGGAGCGAGATTTTTATCATATTTTCGTCTTCCCGGATAAATACCGAAAAGATTATGTTTTCGATGCTTAACGGGATATTGACAACGCCTTCCGTATCGCCCTTTCTCCACTGGAACTTTTTCTGTTCGTCGCGCGAGAGTACGATCAGCGCCGCCCGGTATTCCTTAAAGAGCTTCATCTTTTCGCACAGGAGATACCCCTGCATACGGAGGCGGGATTCCGAGTAGGCGTTGTACACCTTGTCGTAAATGGCGTCCTTGTCGATACCCTTTTCGATCAGTTCGCTGATGATATAATAGATGTAAGGCGAATTGGAATTGTAGGTAAAAGCGCCCGTATCGGTCATCATTCCCAGATAGATACATTCGGCGATATTTTTGTCGATATGCTCAAACATCCCCAGACGGCAGATAAAGCGGAAGATCAATTCGCTTGTCGAAGATATTTCCGGATGAGAGATTGTGACATCGCAGAAATGTTCCGGATGGAGGTGGTGATCGATCATAATTTTGGGCGCGGCGGACCGTTCGACCATCGGTCCCAACTGGTCAATTCTTTTGGGGATGCTGAAATCCAGGCAGAAAATCAGATCGGCCGCGTCGAGCAATTCCCGGACAAGGTTTTCTTTCCATTCTTTTACGACAATATCCTTCGCGCCTTTCAACCATTTCAGGAATCCCGGAAAGTTATTGGGAACCACGACGTTCACCGATTTACCTGTCTGAAGCAGGAAATGATACAGCGCCAAGGACGACCCAATCGCATCACCATCGGGCGATATATGTGTAATAATGATGATTTTATCGGATTTGTCAATTAACTTTTTAGCCTTCTGAATGTTGCTCTCCGAAATGATTTTATTAAGCATTGTCTTTCTGATTTTTGTACAAATGTAGTAATTTAATATGAAAGTTCTAAGCGCTTTTCAATAGCTTTGTCTTCATCCTGTATTTTCCAGTGGCGACGAAGCCTTTGTATTTTAAACTATTTTTCATGAAAATCGCTTTAATTGTTTTTCGTGCAAATGTAACCGTTTTTTGGTTGCGATACAATGTGCGGGATATTTATACGCCGTTTATTGAATAAAAATCCGGCTCAGGTAAAGGCGGAAACAACATTATATAAACACGAGAACGACTTTTTCTCTGAGCAATGAATTAACATCAAGGTTTTGGTTTATGCTCAAAAAAAAGCGGCCTTTACCATCGCCGGAAATACTTCTATCCTTTTTAACTGTTTCATTCTGTAAGTTGGGCTCACTGTGGGTCCCGAAGCGAAGTTCTATTAAACGACAAAGCGTGAGACTTTCCAACTGTACTGAGGTCTTAGACTACCCACGATTACAAATAAGTCATACCCACGCTTTCTGCGGAAACGTCACTTTCTTTATTCTTGTAATCGTTGAAATTGTCTAAGTTTCAGGCAGAAGAATAAAAGCGAACGCTCTTTTTTTTAAAATGTCAAGTAAACCTATTCCTTGTTTTTCGAACAATTCTTTGTTAAAAAACATTACAAAAATAGCGAGAATCTTTTGAATAAAAAAATAAAAGAAGGATTAAGCGAAAAAAGTTGATTGGCAGGTGTCGTGAAAGTGCTGAAAATCAGGAATCACGCAGATGCAATCTTTCCGGATGCTGTCAGGGGGATTGGTAGTCGCGAGACCGATCACTTTCATTCCGGCCGCATTTCCCGCCCGGATGCCGTTGAAAGAGTCCTCGAAGACGAAACAGTCTTCAGGCGCGGCGTTTAAATCGTCAGCGGCTAACAAATAGCATTGCGGGTGAGGTTTCCCGAACGTGATTCTATCCGCAGAGACGATGGTATCGAAAAAGCCTTTGATGGGCAAGGCGCGGAACACCGTGGCTAACTTTTCGTCGTCCGAACTGGTGACCAATCCGGTTTTTCTTCCGGTTTTTTTGAGTTCCGCCAAAAACTCCAGCGCTCCCGGGACGGCAATTATATCCATTTGAGCATCGAACGTGCGACTGTCGGCTGCTATCTGCCTTTGTGTTTCCTCCGGCAAATGGGAAAAATACCGCGATATAATATTCGACAAGGGAATGCCTTTGACCTGTTGTTCAAAGTTATTAATACCCAACTGATAAACCGTCCCCATTTTATTCCAGAAGACATTGTATTGCGATTCCGTGTCGATAATTACGCCATCCAAATCGAAAAGAAAAGCGACCCTGTTTTTCATATTCTCCATTATTTTACATTAAAATTAAAAAGATTGACAAAGATAGCCGAAATTCCGTATTTTTTTATCCGTAACTGTTTGGATATTCAAAAAAAAAATTTACCTTTGCAACCGCAAAATGGAAGGTGCCATAGCTCAGTAGGTAGAGCAACGGACTGAAAATCCGTGTGTCCCCGGTTCGATTCCTGGTGGCACCACGAAGCAAAAAAGAAGAAAAGCCTCGAAAATCAATGATTTTCGGGGCTTTTGAGTTTTAAAGTCGGGAAAGCCCGGTATCTTTGGCCGGGGTTCCCCGGCATTCCCTGCTTATCTTCTTAATTTCCCCCAGGCGATACCCCCCAGAGCCGCTATCAGAATCACATAAACGGGCGATACGCCCCAATACCAGATCAGAAAAGCCGA
>JAIRSN010000128.1 GCA_031255425.1 Dysgonamonadaceae bacterium | reverse complement strand
AGCGAACGTTGTCGGGATTGCAGTATTCGGCAAAGGAAAAATGAAAATGGCTGTCCAGCCAGCCGTGACGTCCCCGTCCCATCTTTTTACTGTCAATGTACTTAATCATAAAAACCTCTTTTTTTATATTGTTAATATTCTTATTCCGTATTTCAAATTGTCCGTCATACAATTATCCGGCAAAGATACTACATTTTTCGTTTTACAGGCAAAGGTGGCGGCCAAATAACCAACTGAAAACCAATACTTCAACGCCACAAGCTTCTATGTCGACGCCACAAGCTGCCGGCAGTCAAAAAGCCACCTGTTGTTCAGTCGTTTACGCATATCTTCGTTTCGCATTAACAGGAATGCGGAATCATTTAAAAATCATTTTTTACGGACGAATGTAAATTGAAAGACCAAAACATTTTATTGGTCAAAGAGAAAGGCGGCGGCGAACGGAAAGCCGTTGCAGGTATCGACAGGAACGGCAAAGTGGAACGGGTGGACGCTAAAGCAGAAAACGCCGACCGGTTCCTGAAATTTGACCGGAACAGCGGGAATGAACCGGAGGGCATTATGTCCGACTTCAACCGGCAGAGAAACAATCCGAAGGACTTCCGGCTTTTTCAGGTGCAGTACGGGAAGTTTGAAAAGCTCAAAGAAGGTTTGGAAGAAGCGTTGTCCCTTCCGCACAGAGTATCGATGCGAAGGAATTGTTGAGGCCCTACATAATCGACCCGAAAGTATTTGCCGAAAAGCAAACGGTCAGCGAAGCTACATGGGTATTACTTATGGCGGACGAGAACGGAAAGATGATGAAAGCCGTTGCGGGCGTGGACAAGGATGGCAAGGTAAAGACCGTTGCCCCGACGAAAGAGAACGCCGACAGCTTTCTCCAAATCGACGCGCGCGGCAACGCGCTGGAAAACTTCTGCAAGAAATTTTCTTCGCAGTTCAAAAATCCATCCCACACGGGTGAGCGCTAACGCCGTCGATAAGATGGCTACATTCTTAGAAAAGATTTAAAAATCGACCCTAACGACAAGGTTCTCGACCGCCGACCAAAAGCTGTTCCAGTAAACCGGCCACGGCGGGCGCGTCTTCGAGTTGGAAATGACACCCGGAGGCGAGAAACTCCCCGCGCTCGTGTCGCCGGATAAGATGACCAACCGCATCGAAGCTGTTTCGCTTTCCGAAATCCAAATCCCGAAAATGCTGAAAGGTGTGGAACTTTCGGACAAGCAACCGGAAGGGTTTGAGAAACGGTCAGGGCGTGTTGGTGGAGAATATGGATATGAAGCAACGCTCCGGTGAAGAATCTGGCGTAAAAATCACGCGCATCGTGCAGTACAATGCCGTGAATAAAAACTTCGACCGCGACATTTTACAAAAAGAGTTGGACTGCGTGGAAGAAAATTTGGAAGCCCGTCTGAAAGGGATTACCCATCAAATCGCCACCCGCAAGGACGATGCAGTGGACTTTCGACGCATGGACATCGACCTCCCGGTTGTCGATGAAAGTCATAAATTTAAAAATTTGATGTTCACGACACGGCACGACCGCGTGGCGGGGTTGGGAAATTCCGAAGACAGCCAGCGGGCGTTGAATATGCTTTTTGCCGTGCGTACCATTCAGGACAGGACGGGCAAAGACCTTGGCGCAACTTTCCTGTCGGGTATAACTATCAGTAATTCGCTTACCGAATTGTACCTGCTTTTCAAATAATAATCCTGCGCTTTTGTTGTCATTCAGGATTTGAAACAGACCGGTTGCGCTGTTGTCGGCTGGAATGATTAACCTTCGTAAAGGCGGCTCCTGTGGACGTTCCATTTCGCGCCTGTCGTTTTTGTTTGCCGGTGTGTAGTTGTTGAGTTCGCGCCGGTATTCCTCAAAGGCGACGCGGTTTTGTTCTATCAGTTCGCGGTGTATGGGGTAAACCGGTTTCTTGTACAGGCTTAGCCGACCTTCGCCCGCAGAGGCGGAGGCGGTTATGAAAAGAAAAAGATTGGAAAATATTTTGCATTTCGCATATATGCCGTAAATGCTTGTCAGTCATAACGAAACAGTCACAGGCGAGCCGGGCAAAAGCAGGTCTTTGTCTTCGGTAGAAGTGGCTTTTGCTGTGGCGCGTTGCAAAAATTCGGGCAGATTTTGGTATATGATTTCGTGAAAAGCAGGCGTTTTTTCGATTGTTTCTGTCAGGTCTTCGCTTTGAGGGTTTGGGACTGTTGGGATATTGGAGGCTTTGGGCGAAATTTCCAATATTTCCAAATTTCCATTTTGGCAATTGGATAATTTGGCAATTTCAGGCTCTTTTTGTTTTCGGGGAATTGTTTCGCTTAAGACGTGACGGTCGGCGTAATTGAAGGCAGGGATGAAAAGGCGGCAAATATGCATTAACAGCGCGAAATTATCGTGAAAAAAACCGCCCTGTATCCGGCAATTCTCACTGCGAAGGCCATCATTCTCGCTCGGAGCGAAGATTTCCTCACTCAAGTGGAGATTTCCTCGCTTTTAGAGAGGATTTTCCCGCTCCGAGCGAAGAATTTCTCACTCT
>JAIRSN010000131.1 GCA_031255425.1 Dysgonamonadaceae bacterium | reverse complement strand
CCTGGCGGCTACTCCGGACGAAAACCCGTGGACCGGCGTCTACCGGCAAGCTGTCCGCTATGCCGTTTCCTTAGAAGAACACGGACACGCGGTGTCTTTTGTAATTTAAAGAGGTGCGGTGTCCGGGGTATCCACGTATCATCATCCTATATCCTATTATATATAAGGTGTAATATAAAAGCGGCTGCGCCGCCGTTTTCGGGAAGTTCCGAAAATCCGCAGCAGATGTTTTTTTTAAAAGCGGAAGCTCCGCTTTCGTGCCGGAGGTCTTTTTTGCAAAAGCGGAAGCTCCGCTTTCGTGCCGGAGGTCTTTTTTGCGAAAGCGGAAGTTCCGGCGGCGCAGCCAAGCAGATATGCCGTATTCCTTTAAAATATAAAAGACACTGCATGTCCGTGTCTTAATAATCTTCCAGTTTCTTATACCAGTTTGAGTAGAGAACGATCGACGTAACAACAATAACCATCAACCCAAGCCCCGCCGCAGAGAATTTTTTGCATACCAAATAGATCGGCGTCGCCACCAGTGCCGTCTGCCAGACAATACCCGCCACCACGTTGAACATATCGCGTCCGAAGTTTTTGTTTCCGCAGAACGACGGATCATCCGCCACCACTTTCGCATGTACCGGCTTCCAGAAACCCCACGGACGGGTTTGTTTGTAGAAACGTTTCAAGGTATCCTCCTCCGTCGGCGGCGCAGCGTACGTTCCGGCGATGCATCCCGCCACGGAAAACAAAAGAATTACCGGAAAATAATACAACGGCTCGCTCAACAACGCCCACTGCGAAGGCAAAGCCGCCACCAGCGGCGGAACCGCCAGCGGCAATATCAATGCCGGAACCAATCCCGCCGCCATGCCCCAGGCAAAGCCGCTGGAATTGAACCGCCACCAGTGCCACTTCAGGATATTGGCAGCTACGTAACTGCCATACAAAGCGTTCGTCACCCATTGCAAAACCTGGTTGACGTCCTGCGCAAGAATCCCGAAAAGGATGCTGATCGAAACAATCGCCAGCCCCACGCCGTAATTCGCCCGTGCCGTTTGTCCGGGTGTCGCGTCCGGACGGAAGAACTTGATGTAAATATCGTTCACGATGTAGGCTTGCGCCGCATTCAACGTTCCGGCAAAAGTAGACATGAAAGCCGCCAGAAGCCCGGCAATCACGATGCCGGTCAGTCCCGCCGGAATCCACGGATGCCCGACAATCGCCGGCAGTACCAGTTCGAAATCCACCCCGCCGGCGGCATTGCGGATGCCCGGCTCGATGTCGCGGAAAAGCATCAGTCCGAGTACGGCAATCCCCGCAATCATCAGGTAGCGGACAGGCATCAGCACGATGCTCACAAACCCCGACATCATCGAGGCTTCTTTCGGGCTTTTTGCGGAAAGGATTTTCTGCATATCATACGTCGGCGCCGGACCGGCAACCGAAGCCAGAATGCCTTTCAACAAAACCATTCCGAAGAAAAGACTGAAAATCCGGTAGGGCGACCCGGCAATCGTCTCGTTAAACTCGGCAAAGGCGCCGGTCCAGTGCAAGTCCAGGGTTTTCCCGAAACCGGGCGACAGCCAACCTTCGGGAAGAAGCCGGTGGAACGTTTCCGGCGTCAGGTGCAGCATCGCAATGACGGCAATAGCAATCGCCGCCAGCGTCATAATGATGTATTGCGCAACATCCGCCCAGACAATGGAAATCATCCCGCCCAGCAAAGCGTAGAAAACAGCAAAGAGCGTAAACGCAACGCCCCATACCGAAGGAACGTATGCGTCGGGAATCCACCCAAGAAACGGAAACAAAGTCTTTAAAGGAAGAAAAATCTCTATGAATTTCCCCATCCCGATAAACCCGTATGCCAACATTCCCAGGCAGGAAATAACGGCAAACAACACGATAACGGCATGGGACAGCCGGGCGCCCTTGTCGTTCCCGAAGCGGAAACCGATCCACTCGGCGCCGGTGGTACATCCCGACCGGCGAAGCCATGCCGAGAGGTAAACCATCAGGAATATCTGGTTGAACACCGGCCACAACCAGGGGATGTAAATGCTTTTGATACCGTAAACGACCGTGATGGCGACCAGCCAGACCGTGCCGGAGATGTCGAACATTCCGGAGGCGTTGGACAATCCGAGCATATACCACGGCAGCGATTTGCCGCCCAGAAGATAGGATTCCAGGTTGCCGGAAGCTCTCTTTTTCAGGTAAAGCCCGATAAAAATCAAAAAGCCGAGGTAAAGCGCAATAACAGTCATATCGACTCCGCTTAATACTATTTCTCTCATAAATGTTCTTTTAATTCGTTCCAATTCATCACTTCCATACACATCCGGGCGTTGTGGTACGGGCATTTCCAGAAACCCGCCTTATCGTCCGTGCGGTTTTGCCTGCCGTCGGGACCGGCGCTCCAGACCCATTCGCCGTTTACCTTATCCAGGATATGATGCCGGATATACTGCCAGGTCTTTTTCGCCACGTCCAGGTAAGAAGCGTCGCCCGAAAGACGGTAGGCGTACACCGACCCGGCGACGGTTTCCGCCTGAATCCACCAGTGGCGGTCGCGGTCGGAACGCGCGCCTTCCGATTCGTACATCATCCCGCCCGCTTCTTGAAGACCTTCGTAAGCCGCATCCACAAGCGACAAAGCCACCTGTTTCACCCTGCCGGTGAGCGTTTCATTCCCCAGCACCTCCGCCGCTTCATACAGGAGCCAGGCGGCTTCAATATCATGTCCGTAGGAAACGACGGTCGATTTTTTGTTCCATCTTTCATCAAAAAAAAGCGTCAGGTGATGCGTTTCGGCGGAAACAATGTGATCGCAGAAAATCCGGATCAAGGCTTCCTGCGCCTTTTCCAGCGCCGGGTCGCGCCGGATGCGCAGAAGGTTGGTATACGGCTCCAGAATATGCAGGTGCGTGTTCATGGACTTGGGGACATTGGCGTCGCGGGCGCTCAGCTTCATGTCCCCGATGGGCTGCCACTCCCGGCTCAATGCTTCGAGGTAGCCGCCGTAGCGGGCGTCGTGTGCCAGCCGTTCGATCCGGTCGTACATCCGGAGCGCTTCCTCCAGCGCGTCCGGGTTTCCGGTGGCACGGTACAGTTCGCTAAAGCCGTACAGGGCAAATCCCTGCGCATAGATTTGCTTGCGCGTACTGACCGGCCTGCCGCGGTAATCCAGTTCCCAATAAACGCCGCCGTATTCTTTGTCGATAAAATATTCGCGGATATAAGCGAATGCCCGTTCCGCCGTTTCGAGGTAGCGGGGATGTTTCCGCAACCGGTACGCCGCGGCAAAAGTCCACAGGATGCGGGCATTCAGCACCAGCCCCTTATTCGCCTGTTTGTGCACGTGTTCCTGCCCGTCGATTCGCCCGTAAAAGCCGCCGTTTTCAACGTCCGGCATTTTCGTCATCCAGTACGGCAGGATATTTTCGAAAAGTTCGTTTGTTAATTCCGATTGAAGTGTTTGCATGATTCGCTTGGGATGCAGCGTTTAGCGCAGATCCGGCATTGATTTGTTTTTATTGACTAACCGTATAATCGCATCGACCGAGGTCTTGGAACGCCCTCCGTCGGCGGGAGAGTTCAGGCAATAGTCCACCAGCTTATCGAGGGTCGACGTAGCCACGTGCATCCGGGTATCGGAAGAAGCATAATAAAGATAGACCGTACCGTCGTCGCCGGCAATCCAGCCGTTGGAAAAGAGGACATTGGAAACGTCGCCGGTGCGTTCTTCACCCTCCGGCGCCAGCAAGTGCCCGGCAGGTTCCGCGATCACTTCCGACGGATCCTCCAGTCCGGTCATATAAAGGTAGAGGACATACCGGAGCCCGGCAGCGCATGCCCGGACGCCGTGCGCCAGGTGCAACCAGCCTTTCGCCGTCCGGATGGGAGGCGGTCCTTCGCCGTTTTTCACCTCTTTGATGGTATGGTATTGGCGCAGGTTGATGATTTTTTCGCCGGTGATTTCCGCCTTCGCCATATCCTCAACCAGCGCCCACCCGATTCCGCCACCGGAACCGGCATCGATAAAACCGTCTTGCGGACGGGTATAAAGGGCGTAACAGCCGTTCACAAATTCCGGATGAAGGACGACATTGCGTTGCTGCGATTTTGATTTCAGGTCGGGCAAGCGTTCCCAGGACAGGAGGTCTTGGGTCCGCACGATTCCGCAGGAAGCCGTTGCGGACGACAAGTCGCCGGGGGCGGCAGCGGGGTCTTTCCTTTCCGCGCAGAACAAACCGTAGATCCATCCGTCTTCGTGTTTGGTCAGGCGCATATCGTAGACATTGGTTTCCGGGTCGTCCCCGTCGGGCAGGGAAACGGGATAATCGCGGAAACGGAAATTGTCTACCCCGTTGGGACTCTCGGCTATCGCAAAGAACGATTTCCGGTCGTTTCCTTCCACGCGCACCACCAGCACGTACTTCCCCTCCCAGCGGATAGCGCCCGCATTGAACGTTCCGTTCATCCCGATCCGTTCCAACAGCGCGGGATTGCTCGCCGGGTCAAAGTCGTAACGCCAGATCAGCGGGGTATGCGCCGCCGTCAGCACCGGGTACCGGTACCGCCGGCAGATGCCGTTGGATATTTGTTTCATTTCGTTTTTCCGGGACAACAGTTGTTCCTGCTGTTCAAACAACCGGTTTACTTTTTGTTTATACAATTCCATTGCTTATTTATTTTAATCCGGGCATTTCGTCCCGGGAAATCACTTGTTCGTTCGCAAAAGCGCTTTTCCAGTAGGCGGCGCTTGCATGTTGGTGCGCCTCGCTGTTGAAAGCGCTGCCGGCGGGGTCGTTCGTCCGCTCATAATCGTACCACGGCATAAACCACGACCAGGTAGCGCCGGCGTTCCATTGCGCAGCTATTCCGGCTACGTTTCCACATTCGCTGAGGGCGATTATTTTATGGGGAAAACGCTTTTTCAGGGCATCGTATTCTTCGTACATATCCGTTGCGCCGGTTTTGTTGTACATGTCCCGCCCGATTATATCGACACAGGCGTCGCCGGGATACCATGCCTCATCGTTGGGTTCGGAAGTCCATACCCAGATCAGGTTGTTCAATTCTTTTTCCTGAAAGAAGTCGAACATCATCTTCCAAAGCGCTTTGCAGGGTTGAGCGCCTTTCGCGCCCCACCAGAACCATCCGCCGGCGGCTTCGTGTAAAGGACGCCAAAGGACGGGTATGTTTTTTTGTTTCAATAATAAAAGGTTTCCGGCTATTTTTTCGAGGTCGGCTTTGACCACGGCATTTTCATACGTTCCCTCCACGACGGCTTTGGAGATGTCGAATGAGGTCCGGCCGGTGTAAAATTCATACGCATCGCTTCCCGGACGGACGGGGACATTCCAGTGCCACATACAGCTCACGATGCCGTTGTTGTTCCACCAATCCTCCACGACCTGCGTCTGGCTGTAATCGATCCAATTTGCAGGCGAGGCATAAAGGAAGATATAATCGAAGGTATTCAGTGCGGGATATTTTCCGGTGTGGTGATGCACCCATTCGGCTTCGTGGGTGTTCCAACTGACATTGGCAACCGTTCCGGAGAGGATTTTCCTGCCGTAGTTTTCCTGGAGGAAATGGTATAAGCGCAGCGTCGCAGCGGTCGGATGTTTCACCACCAAGCCCGGCTGTTCGACGGCGGGAGGTTCCTGCGTTCCGGGAATTTCCGGCAAAACCGGAGCCGCCGGCGGTTCACCCGGATGCTCGCACGAGAAAAGCAACAAACCGGAAAAAAAGCAGTAATAAAGGGTACGTATCATTTTAGAAAAGGCAAAAAGAAAAAGGGCAAAGCATAGGATCTTTGCCCTTTTCGATGAATAATTTATTGAATAACCGACACCTTGTTGACGATCATACCGGTTCCGCCAAGCACGATAGCCGTTGTCGACCAACCGTCGTCGGGAATAAGAATGGCATCCAGAATATCCTGGGTAAGCACCACTTCATACGAGGTAGCGCCCGCCGGAACGGTCACCGAACCCCATTGCGAATCGAAATTCGGGTCGTCGGGAATGGCTACTTTCGCCCAGTTAGCATCCTGCAACGCGAATTGAGGCGCGTCGCCGGTGGTGGTGATGTACATTTTCAGGATGGCTCCCGCCCGCACGCCGTCGAACGATTCCTTATTCAAGCGCAGGGTGTTTTCCCAAGCGCCGAAATCGACTGTTTCTTCGGAAATAACGACTTCTTCCGTCGCGCTGCTGCCCACGATAATCGATACTTTGGAGACGATAGCGTTTGCACCGGTCATCATCAGGGCGGTTTGGCTCCAACCGTCTTCAACCGTCAGGATCGTATTCAGAATCTCTGCCGTCAGCACGATTTCCAGGCTGGTTGTGCCCTCGGCGAGCGCCACGGTTCCCCAGTCCGGTTGAAAGTCGGGATGATCGACCGTTAATTTCGTCCACCCCGCATCGCTGAAGGCAATGGATGCCCCGGCATCCGTAACCGTCAGATAGACTTTCAGGACCGAACCGGACGGAACGCTCCGGAATAAATCCTTCTCCAATGTCAAGCCCGCTCCCCAATTCAATTCGTGAAGCCCTTCAAAGACAACCGTCTCAACAATGCCGGCGCCAATCACCGGAATCGTATAGACCGCCGTGCCGTTCGACGAAACCAGTTTCAATTCGGTGTCGCCTTTGGCGTTGTTCGGCACAACAGCATACAGCAGCGGATTATCCAGGATGTATTTCACCGGTGCCCCGTTGATTTGCACGTCGGTCAACTGGTTGCCGTTTTCCACGGTCAGGGACAGGACGCCTCCCGCATAGATTTCGGCTTTCGGTCCCGGAGGATCCGGAAGGTAGGCAAAAGCAGGGGCGGTAATTTCCAACGCCTCACATTCCACGGTTTCGCCGTTTGCCATTGTCAGTACGACAACGCCCGGCAATGCATTGAGCGGAACGGCAACCGTCAGTTGTTCGGCAGCCGCAGGCGTCACCGGAACAAGCAGTTCCCCGCCAAAGGTTACGGAAACCACCAAGTCGAGGTGATGCCCTTCCAGTATGACCTCCGAACCGGCGGCAACGGGCGACGGGTTGTAGTTTGTCACACCGGGTTTCAGGGTCGCGATTTCGGCGGCAACGGTTTTCCCGCTGGCGGTATTTAAGGTGATTTCGCCGCTGATGGCTTTTTCAGGCATATTTACTTTGATCTCGGTTGCCGAAACCGAACCGGGTACAACGGCTTCCGCTACCCCCGGAAACGTAACGGAGGTGACCAGCTCCATATTGATACCGGTGACCGTTATCTCGTCGCCGGCGCGCAATCCCGCCGCCGGGGTGACCGTGATTCCGGCGGGAACGGCGACGCCGATATTGGCGACAACCACCCGGACGCCGGACGCCGGAATCATCACGACAGCGCCGTCGCTTACTGTTCCGGAGAGCGCAAACGCAAGCGTGTTGTCTTCAACCGTGAACGGTACTTCTTCGCCGTCCGGCATTTCAACCGAAACCACCAAGTCCAGGTCGGAGCCCGTTGTGCGGACGGTTTCCTCCGGTTTTTTGTCCGTTAAATCCAATACTTTATCCACCGACGGAAGAACCACTTGCAAGGGTTCGGGCGATTGATATTCGAGTGGAATCTCGGCATTGTCGGCTAAGATAACGACGCCGGTTTGCGCTTCGGCAGGAACAACCAACGTGATTTTGGTGCGTTCCCATGTTTGGCAATCTTCTTTCAGTACTTCTACTTTGTCGGAAAAAATGACTTTTCCCATTAAATTGAAATAGTTTCCTTCGATCGTCAACGTTTGTCCGGCTTTGACCGGTTGCGGGGTTATTTTCGTAATCTCAACCGGTTCCGAAATCGTTAACGGGTCTTTCGTAACCAGTTCCAACCCGTTGGCGCCGGTCAACCGGACCACGCCTCCAACGGTTTCCTGCGGAACCGGCACTTGAATCAATTTATCACTTACTACTTCGATGTCGGTAATTTCGATGCCGTCGGGCAGAATCACTTTGGTGATTTTATTCAAATGGGTACCGGCAAAGCTCAATTTTTGCCCGCGCAAGGCAGGATTCGGACCGAAAGCCTTCAGCGTGGTAGCCGAACTGCTTAACGAATCGGTGTTGAGGTCGTCGTTCTGGCAGGTTGTGAAAACGAAGAATGCGCTGAGCAACATCAACCCGATGGTCCGGACGGTTATTATTCTATTTTTCTTGTTCATGATTGTATAATTTTGGGTTAGGGAATTACGCGAATATTGTCGATAAGGATAATGGGGCTGCAATCTTCGCCGACGACGGCATCGTAATTGCCGAACGTGTGGACACTGAATCCCAAGGCTCCGTAATGCGTCGCCAAAGGCACCGCGGTTCCGTGAGCGCTCCACCGGCAGTCGGCAAGGGGAATCGACAGGGTTTCCCAGCCATCCGTCACATAGGGGACGACCTTGTCGTTCACTCGCCAGGGAGTCCAGAAAGCGCGGGGATAATCGCTGTTCCACAACCAATCTTCATGGTAGCCCTGCTCAAAGAAGCAAACAATCAGCGGCATGCCCGACCACGGCTGCAAGACATTCACTTCGAACTTCAAAGTGGCAGTCGCCGGATCGCCCGGGAACAGGTTGCCGGACGGAACGCCGTTGTCTTCGCCCCAGATATTAATGGTGTAATCGTTTCCACCGGAAACCCAGGTGCCTGCCGCCAGGTCGCCGGACAATTTCACATAATTGCCCATAAGCGCCAGTTCGGGGTCATTTTCGATGTGCGTGGGACGTCCCCAGCCGCCTACGAAACCTTCTTCGAAGCCGGTGATCCAACCGCGGTCGTCGTGGAAAATATCCTTCGAACGCCCACTGTTGCCATACAGGGTTTTCACTTCCACCGCTCCCCGGATGTCCATTGCAGGCGCCTTGAATACGATGCTGTTCTTTTCACAACTGACAATATCGGCGGTCGGGACTTCGTAATCGCCTATAAATACATGAATCAGGCTTAGGTCGGGCGCCAGGAAATAGTCGCCGGTAAGCACTGCGAGCCCTCCTTCCGGAACCATTTCGCATTTGATGCGGCTGAGTACCGGAGCCGGGATTTTCACTTCAAAGTCGTAAGCGACCGTGTCGTTCTTTCCCGTTACCAGATACATTTTGTCGGTACGTACCGAAGGCAAATCCCTGGGTACGGCGCAAAAGAGCGTGTTTTTGGTAATGAAATTGATATTCAACGCCGCTTTTACATTGTTGAACCATACCTCGCGGATACTGGTGAGGTTTTCGCCTATGATGACAATGTTTTCGTTCATAAAGGCGCCTTCCAGCAGTTGTTCTTCCAGGTCTTTGTCCTGGTAACGGATGTAGTGTACCGTCGGCACGCCGTCTGTCATCTCGTATTTTCCGGGCGTTTCTTCCTGGCAGGATACAAACGCCAGAAGCGGTAGCAGGAAAAATGCTTTATAAATTATATTTTTCATATTCCTAATTATTAATAATTAAACTGACTTAAATCGTATTCCCGCGGTTCTTCGCTTAAATGGGGATTCATTTTCAGATCCGTTTCGGGAAAAGCCATCTCAAACAGCGCATGAGTCGGGTTGGGCGCCGCTATCTCATCGTTGATACGCGGAACCAGTTTCGTGCTGCCTTCGGTTTCGGGCTTGGGATACGCATCGGTTTCGCCCCAGCGTTCCCATCCTTTATCCTTATAATATTGCGAAAGCCCGACGTAATTTCTGCGCTCCTGGTTTTTCAGGAAATTGAGCGCGTCGTCCGGCTTGTAGTAATGCCAGCGCACAAGGTCGTACCAAAAATCGCCCTCAAAGGCCAATTCCAGGCGCCGTTCTTTGAAAATATCGCTCCACGTAATACTCGAACGAACATCGTTTTCCACGGCACGCCCGTGTACGGCATTGAACGCGCTGAGCGCTTCCGCATTGGACGTGGACGCTTGATTCCCCAGGAGCGCTTCGGCATAAACTAAGTACACATCGCCCAAACGCAACACGTGGGTCGCCAGGCTTGTCGCCTTTTTCGCAGCGCCTCCGAGCGGAATACCGAACTCGGCGGTATGGTCTGCATCGTTCCCGACAATGTGCTTCACCGCATTGGCGCCGGTACTGCTGCTGAAATCGCCCAATACATCGCCATAGAATTTCGTCCAGTCAAAGCCGTGGGGGAACGTATGGATTTTCTGGTCGGCATCTTCTTTGGACGGATGGTCGCGCCAGAAATAATCATAGACATCGCCGTACATCATCATGGTTGCCTTCCGGCGTTTGTCTGCATTGGCACGGACAGGTGAAAGCGCGCCCGAAGGATTCGCGCCGTCGAAGGTTTCGCCGAAAGCCGCCTGCAAGTCCAGGCTCGGCCCGGTCCAGTTGCCCCATGCTTCGCCTTCCGAGAAGCCGGCAGCTACAAATTCGGTTTGCATGTAATTGGATGCCGTCCAGAAATTGTCGCCGGTGGCAACCCAGCGCCAGGCAATCAGGCTTTCGTCTGCAGTGTTGTTGTGTCCGCGGAAAATATCGGAATATTCGGGCATCAGGGTACGCCCGCTCTCGTGGACGACTTTGCCGGCATACTCCGCCGCTTTCGCCAAATCGTTTTCGTCGCGGTCGCCGTTGCGCCCGTAACCCGATTTGGTCAGGTATACCTTTGCCAACAATCCGCAGGCAACGTATTTGTCGATACGTCCCGCTTCGGTTGCTGTTTCGGGCAACCAGGCAATGGCTTGCTCCAGCGTTTTGATAATATACCCGTAAACCGTCGGGATGGTAGCGCGGTAGAGCGTGTTGTACTCGCCGGTTCCCAAGAGTTCCGTATTGTTATGGACAATCGGCACCGCGCCGTAGATGCGCACCATATAGAAGTATGCCAGCGCTTTCCAGACAAGGGCTTCTCCCTTTGCCGCATTCCTGCCGGCTTCGGTGGTGCCTTCGCCGGCATAGGCATTGATGTTTTCGATCGCCGTGTTTGCCCGGGCATTCACCGCCCAAAGCGAATACGACATGTAACGGAGTTGATCGGTACAGGTGCCGTTGTTGGGCGTTAACGACCAGAAACCGTTGTCGGCAATGTAGTAATTCCCCGACATGGCATCGCCCAACTGTATCCATCCGCGCCAGGAGATAAAATCGTTCCAGGGAACGGAATAAAGCGGATTAACCGCCTGCAAACACTGCTCGTCGGTTTTGAAGAAATCGGAGAGCGTATAACTGCCTTTGTCGGGCCGGTCGAGAAAGTCTTCGCACGAAGCAAAGCCGGCAAACAACAAGGCGATGGTGATGTATTGTATAAAATTTATCCTTTTCATAATGTTTATTTTTTAGAATGAAATACTAACCCCTCCCGAAATAACACGCGGCGCAGGATAACGTCCCTGGTCGAAGCCGAAAGTGAATCCGGAAGCGTCTTGCGGATTGACACCCACTTCGGGATCATAACCCGAATACCTGGTAAAGGTGTAGAGGTTTTGCAGGTTCACATACACCCGTGCCTGCGACACGTTTGCTTTTGCGATCCATTTCCGGGGCAAAGTATAGCCCAGTACAATGTTTTTAATCCGCAGGTAGGAACCGTCTTCGATGTAGCGGTCGCTGATTCGCTGGTTGTTGTAGGGCAAGCTGCGTCCCGCCCGCGAGATCCGGGTGTCGGGATTGGATAGCTGCACGTTGGTAATGTCTTCGTACCAGTTCGCGACCCCGTACGAATTCCCCGCCCCGTCGGTCACGGTACGCGGGTAGGTTTGCGAGGGATCGATTACCACGATATTGGCATAATCCATTACCTTGCTCAACTGGTTGTTCCAATAACCCATTCCGGTAAATTGGCGGTCGAGCGCGTTGAAAACCTTGTTGCCGTAACTTCCTTGCAGGAAAATACTCAAGTCGAAACCCTTATAGCTGAACGTATTGTTCAGCCCGTAGGTGAACAGCGGCAGCGGCGAACCGATGCTTGTGCGGTCGTATTCGGTTATCTTGCCGTCGCCGTCCAGGTCGGCATATTTGTAGTCGCCGACAAAGACGGTCGAATTTCGCCGGAGTTCTCCCAAGTTTTCTCCCCAGAGATGTTCCCTGATTTCGGCTTCGGACCGGTAAACGCCTTCTACCTTATAACCGTAAAATTCATAAAGGGAACTTCCGATTTCCGAAAGGCTGATGGCATCGCTCCATTGCCCGTAACCAAAGATTCCTGCGGCGTCTGTCCCCTGCAAGGCGACGAGTTTGTTTTTATTGAACGAAACCTGAAGGTCGGTATCCCACTTGAATGTTCCGGTGAGATTGCGCGTATTGAGTGATATTTCCAATCCTTTGTTGTTGATTGTTCCAAAGTTTCCCATCGGCGCCGTCAGTTTGGAGTTGTCGTTTCCCATCGAACCGAAGTAAGAAGGCAGTTGCAGTTCCATCAACATATTGGCGGCGGTTTTGTCGTACAGGTCGACGGACAGGTTGATGCGGTTGTAGACAAACCCCAGGTCAATCCCCAGGTTCCACTGTTCCTGCGTTTCCCATTTCACGTACGGATTGGCGATCTGCGACTGCTTGTAACCGGCGCCCAACCCGGTGGGAAACTGCGTGAGTGTCGGGCTCCAGAGCCCGCCGTTGATGTTGGAATTTCCGGTCTGTCCCCAGCCGGCGCGGAGTTTTCCGTTACTCAGTACGTCGTTCGCGCCTTCCAGGAAAGACTCGTTGGAAAAACGCCACGAAGCAGCGAGCGAATGGAAGCCTGCCCAACGGTTTTTCGGACCGAAGTTCGAGGAACTGTCGTAACGGTAAGTATAGGTAGCCAGGTACCGGTCGTCGTAATTGTAGGTGCTGCGGGTAAAGAAAGACACCATCGAACCGTCGCCGAGCCCGTTGGCAAAGGCTTGTTGCGTGTTGTCGCCCAGGGCGGGGTTGCGCACCTCATCGCCGGGAAGCCCGGTTGCCATAATCCGCTGGTATTCCCATTCCGATTCCCAAGCCTCCTGTCCCGCCATTGCGGTATAATTATGTTTGCCGGTTTTGCCGGTGTAAGTCACATAGTTCTTTACCTGCCAGTAGAAATTGTTGGTCCGTTGCCACGAAAGACTGTTGACCGGACGCTGTACGGCGGGGCCGAAGTGGTAGGTCGGTTTCCAGTTTTCGGAACGGTTGTTGCCGATGTCGTAACCCAGTTCCGTATGCCAGGCGAGGTTTTTGAACGGCGTAACTTCCAGGAAGACATTTCCGTTCAGTTTCTGGCGGTTCAACAAGTTCTCGTCCAGATGGGCGATGGCAATCGGGTTGATAATAGTGTAGCCCTCGCGTACCTGCGAAGCGTAGTTGCCGTCCACATCGTAGACAGGTATGTCCGGAGGCGTCTGAAGCGAATAGGTAAGCACTCCCTGTTCGCCTTCCGCGCGGGTCAGATGCTCGTTGGTGTTTGAATACAGGGCATTGAAACCCAGTTTCAACCACGATTTGAGTTGCGCATCCAGGTTGGCGCGAACCGAAAACCGTTGGAAGTCGCTGCCAATAATCGTCCCCTTTTGATCCATCCACGATCCGGATACATAATATTGTACCGTTTCCGTACCGCCTTGCGCCGAAAGGGTGTGTTGTTGCATGGGCGCTGCCTGGAAGATAGCGTTTTGCCAATTCGTTCCCGCTCCGAGCAGGGAAGGATCGGAATATTCGGGCTGTTCGATTGCCCCCGCCGTTTGCGCCTGAATCGCATTGCTGTAAGTGGCATACTCGCGCAAGTTCATCATATCCAGGCGGCGGACTTGGTTTTGTACGCCGTACATCCCTTCGTAGGTGAATCTGGCTTCGCCGGCTTTGCCCCGTTTGGTGGTGACCAGCACCACGCCGTTGGCTCCCTGCGCGCCGTAGATGGCGGTGGCGGAAGCATCTTTCAGAATCTCCATCGACACAATGTCGGAGGGGTTTAAGGTAGACAGGGGAGAAATCGAACCCGCCTTGCCGTTTCCAAGGTCGAGCCCTAACTGGAGGCTGTTGGTTTCGCCGCTTTGCCAGATTACACCGTCCACCACGTAGAGCGGTTCCGCCCCTGCGTTCAGTGTCGCCTGCCCGCGGACGCGAATCGAAACCGACGATCCGGGCGCACCGGAGGTCATGACCGATGTCACTCCGGAAACGCGGCCTTGCAACGCCTGGTCGATATTGGTGATCAATGATCCCCTGATCTTGTCTTCGCCCAGCGAGAACGAGGCCCCGGACAAATCACTTTTCTTCATGGTACCATATCCTACCGCCACCACCTCGTCCAGCAGTAGGACGTCTTCCTCCATGCTGATCCGGAGGTCTTTTGAACTACCGGTCACCGGAACTTCTTTTTTCCGGTAACCAATATACGTAAGCACTAAGACAGCCCTTTCCGACGGAATCGAAAGAGAGAAGTTGCCATCGATGCCGGTGGCGGTTCCCTGGGCTGCATCTTTCACAGTGACACTAACGCCCGGCATTGTCGATCCGTCCGTGGAGGACGTCACAACGCCGCTGACAGTTATTTGTGCCGAAGCGTAAACACCGATGCAATACATCAGTAAAAACAACATTAGCTTTTTCATGCGCGATTATTAAAATGGGTTTAATAAATTTTTCAATTAAAAAATGTTTAATTTTTTGTTACAAAAGTAGGGATTGTTTTAACAAATTAACATAATGTTTGCATCCATTCTTGTTGGAAATGTTACCTTGCTTGTGTTTTTGATACTTAAACGGATCTGAATTGAAACACTCTGCCAAAAGTGTAAGGGTCTGCACGGTGATCCGTATGGTTTATATGATTTCCGGGGACGCTCGGTATCTTTTATAATTTGAAAGAGGTACGGTGTACCTGCTATGCACAGGGGTGTGTTTCCCGAAAATACAAAAGCGGCGGCGGCGCCGGGTTTCCCGGAAAACGGCGGCGCAGCCGCTTTTAATCTTTCCGGTTTCCCGGAAAACGTGAATAGAACTCCGGGACACTTTCCGGTGTGACCGGAAAACGCAAATGAGACTCCGGCACACTTTCCGGTGTGACCGGAAAACGCAAATGAGACTCCGGGACACTTTCCGGTGTGACCGGAAAACGTAAATAAGACTCCGGCACGTTTTCCGGTGTGACCGGAAAGTGCAAATGTTAACGCCGGCACGTTTTCCGGTGGAACCGGAAAACGCAAATGTTAACGCCGGGACGTTTTCCGGTTTCCCGGAAAATGCAAATGTTAGCGCCGGAACGTTTTCCGGTTTCCCGGAAAACGTGAATCAGACTCCTGGACGTTTTCCATATACAATGGAAAGCGCCGCCGGCATCCCCAAACCTCATTTCTACCTTATATACAGGTATAGGATGATGATAATCCGCAGTCACCGAATATGAGTAACCCCGGGTCGGCGGTGGTGGCGCCTCCATCAAAATGGTATTTTTCCCCCCGTAGATTTATACCTTTTTGTAACTCATCTATGACAATTATTATTAATTTTGCAGTCGAGAAATTAAGACTATTATTCATTTATATTTCCAGTTAGTTGATTATGAACTTAATGCAAGATATTATTGAGCGGGCAAAAACCGCAAAGCAGCGGATAGTACTTCCCGAAGGAACCGAAAAGCGCACCCTGTACGCCGCCGACCGGTTGATAGCCGACGGCGTAGCCCACCTTATTTTAGTAGGAAACCCCTCGGAAATAAAGACCCTGTCGCGACAGTACCAGCTTCAGTACATCGACGAAGCAACAGTGATCGACCCGGTCGACCACGAAAAGAAAACAGCATACGCCCGCCTGCTGGCAGACCTGCGGAAAAGCAAGGGCATGACGATGGAAGAAGCGGAGAAACTGGTGGAAAATCCCCTGTACCTGGGCTGCCTGATGATTAAAAACGGCGACGCCGACGGAGAAATCGCCGGAGCGCAAAACACCACCGGCGACGTTTTGCGTCCCGCGCTGCAAATCATCAAAACCTTGCCCGGAATCAGCGTTGTTTCCGGCGCCTTCCTGATGTTTGTCCAGGACCGGTCGTATGGCAAAAACGGCATACTGGTGTTTGCCGACTGCGCCGTGATGCCGAATCCCAATGCCAAAGAACTGGCGGAAATCGCCGTGACAACCGCCCGGACAACGCAGACAATCGTGGGCGTCGAACCGCGGGTCGCCCTGCTGAGTTTCTCCACGAAAGGAAGCGCCCGGCACGAATTGGCAGACAAGGTGATCGAAGCCACCCGGATCGCCAAAGAGATGGCTCCCGACCTGTCGATCGACGGCGAATTGCAGGCAGACGCCGCGCTGGTGCCCTCCGTCGGGGTAAGCAAAGCCCCCGGCAGCCGCGTGGCAGGACGAGCCAATGTGTTGGTTTTCCCGAACCTGGAGTGCGGAAACATCGCCTACAAGCTGGTGCAACGCCTGGGGCGTGCGGAAGCCGTAGGTCCCATCCTTCAGGGAATGGCGGCGCCGGTCAACGACCTGTCGCGGGGATGCTCCGTGGACGACATCTACAAAATGGTGGCTATCTGCGCCAATCAAGCAATAAACAAGTAAACAAATAAATAAACTATGGCAGAAACAATTATTGAACCGATTGAACCGTTTGGCCTTTCATCCAAAAACAGGAAACGATCCCTGTTTTCCAAGATTGGTGTAGTAGGCGCCGGCAGGGACGGGCGGAATATTATCCGGTTGACATCGTCCACCGGCCTGGAAGTAATCTTTATCGAAGTAAGCCGGGAACGGATCGATTTCGCTTTCGAACGGATCAGCGAAGGATTAGACAGCCGGATCGAGAACTGGGGATTGACGCCCGGCGAGAAACGGGCGATAATGGGGCGAATCAAAGGCTCGGTGGATTACCGCGACCTGGGCGATTGCGATTTCGTAATCGAATGTATCCGCTACGACACGGAAACCGGCGAACGGAGTACGGCGCTCCGGAAAGAAGCCTTCAAGGAAATAGAGAAAGTCGTTTCCCCCGAAGCCATCATCGCGACCAACGCAACGACGGTAATCATCAGCGAACTGGCGGCGGCATTAAAGCACAAGGAACGTTGCGTGAGCCTGCACTTCCCGATTGCCCATTCCGACGCCAAGATACTGGAGGTTGTAAAAAGTATCTATACCTCGGAAGAGGTCTATAACAAGGTACTTCTGTTCTCCAAACTGATCAAGTACGAAACGATAGAGGTACACGAAAGCAACGGGCTGGTAAGCATGCGCCTGATGGCGGTCTTGTTGAACGAGGCGTGCCAGATGCTGTTGGAAAATGTGTCGTCTATGGACAGCATCGACCGCCTGACGGAAATCGTCTACGGTATGCGGTCGGGCATCTTCAAGATGGCGGACATTATCGGCATCGAAAAGATTGTTCCCCTGATGGAAGATATGTTTAACGAATACGGGGATAAAAAATACAAGCCCTCGCCGCTTCTGTGGCGGCTTTACCGGACGCAACAGTTGGGTACACGGAACGGGAAAGGATTTTTCGTCTACGATAAGGGGAAAATAGTCGGACAGAATAAATGAAAGCCATGAAAGCAATGAAAATATTAGTATTAAACTGCGGAAGTTCATCCATCAAATACAAACTGCTGGATATGTCGGCGAATACGATACTCGCCCAGGGCGGTGTGGAAAAAATCGGACTGACCGGTTCTTTCCTGAAACTCACGCTGCCGAACGACGACAAGGTAATCCTGGAAGGGGAAATATTGGAACACCAGACCGGAATCGAGTATATCCTGGGCGTTATCACGAGTGAAAAATACGGATGCATCCGGTCGTTATCGGAGATAGACGCCGTCGGTCACCGGGTGGTACACGGCGGGGAGAAATTCAACTCCAGTGTGCTGATCAACGACGAGGTGATACAAAAGATTATCGAATGTATCGACCTGGCGCCCCTGCACAATCCGCCGAACCTGAACGGGATTCTTGCCATCAGGGAGTTGATGCCGAACGTGCCGCAGGTGGGCGTTTTCGACACGGCTTTTCACCAGACGATGCCGGACTACGCCTATATGTACGGCTTGCCGTATTCGCTGTATGAGAAGTACGCCATCCGCCGCTATGGTTTTCACGGGACAAGCCACCGGTACGTATCCGAACAGGCTTGCCGCTTCCTGAACCTTCCCTGCGAAAAGCAGCGGATCATCACTTGCCACATCGGCAACGGCGCTTCCGTGGCGGCAATCCGCAACGGCGCCTCCGTGGACACGTCCATGGGCATGACGCCGGTGGAAGGGCTGCTGATGGGAACGCGGTGCGGCGATGTGGACGCCGGCGTGCTGGCTTACATTATGGAAAAGGAGAACATCGGTTCGCAAGCCATCTCCACGATTGTGAATAAGTACAGCGGGGTATTGGGTGTCTCCGGCGTATCGTCCGACATGCGCGAGATCGAAGCCGCCGTCAACGAAGGAAACGAAAGGGCGTGCCTGTCGCTGAAGATATACGCCTACAAAATCAAGAAATACATCGGCGCCTATGCTGCCGCCCTGGGCGGTTTGGACGTGTTGGTCTTCACCGGCGGCGTAGGCGAGAACCAGGTAAGCATGCGCAAAGCCGCCTGCGAAGGACTGGAGTTTATGGGCATACGGGTGGACGACGCTGCGAACGATACACGCGGGAAGAATGCGGTCATCAGTCATCCGGAATCCCCGGTGAAGATCGTGGTCATTCCCACGGATGAGGAATGGATGATCGCGCGCGATACATTGAACTTGTTGAATTGAAGTGTAATTGTTTATGTGTTTTTTTGACGAGTCCCGGCGTTGAACGACGCCGGGATTTTTTTGCACCCCGCCCCTACGTCGTCCCGTTCACTTCAATATACTGGCTGGGCGACATCCCATAAAACTCCCGGAAACTACTGGAGAAATGCGAAAGCGTCGAGAACCCCGTGGCGTAGGTAACTTCCGAAACCGAGAGCTTTTGAGTCGTCAGCAGCCAGGCGGCATGACGCAGGCGCATCACCTTAATATATTCGCT
>JAIRSN010000123.1 GCA_031255425.1 Dysgonamonadaceae bacterium | reverse complement strand
CAATAAAATTAACTTTTTCATTTGTGAACTATTTTTATTAATACAGGCATCAAAGATAAATTATTTTTTTGGGAATTACATCTATTTTTTAAAATTCTTTATTCAGCATCGAGCGGTTGTTTCCGCCTCGAAGCCTAGGCCGGAGGGGCAGTTGCGCAGTCCTGAGGGATATTATATACAGCTAAAATTATAAAAGTGCCTGCGGCGCTAAAATATAAAAGACACTGAGTGTCCCGCCGCCGGTTACTCTTCCCACGCCAAAGCGCTGGCGCCCAAGATAGCCGCTTCCGCATTGTTTAGCTGCGATATAATGATTTTCGTTTTCCCTTTGAAAACATTCAATATCTGGTTGTCCATTGCTTCCTGAAGCGGTTTGAGTAAAAAATCGCCGGAATGAGCCAATCCCCCGAAAAGAATAATGGCTTGCGGACTGGTACAGGCTACGAAATCGGACAGGGCTTCGCCCAGGATTTTACCCGTAAAGTCAAATGTTTCAAGGGCTATGGCATCGCCCTTTTTCGCCGCTTCAAAAACATCTTCCGAAGTAACGGGGCGGTAAACAATTTCGCGTAACGTGGACTTTTTCGCCGGATTCAGTTCCAGCAGTTCGCGTGCCGTCCTGGCAACGCCGGTTGCAGAAGCGTAGGTTTCGAGGCAACCGGTGCGCCCGCAGCCGCAAGTTCGTCCGTTGTGGCGGATAATCGTGACGTGTCCCAATTCTCCGGCAAAGCCGTCGTGACCAACTACCAACTGCCCGTTGGAAACGATTCCGCTACCCAAGCCTGTGCCTAAAGTGATGACAATGAAATCTTTCATCCCTTTTGCCGAGCCGTAAATCATTTCGCCCAAAGCCGCTGCGTTGGCGTCGTTGGTCAGTTTGCAGGGAAAACCGGTTTTGGACGTAATCATCGCGGCTAAAGGAACGGTTACCGTCTTCGCCCAGGGGATGTTAGCCGCTTTTTCGATGGTGCCGTTGTTCATGTTTCCATTCGGAACGCCCATGCCGATGCCTTTGATTTTACTTTTAACGTTTGCCGCCAAGTCGTTGATGGCGGCACCCAGCGCTTCCGCGTATTCTTCGCCTGAGGAATAATCCGTTGTGGATATTTTACTGCGATAAAAGATTCGCCCTCTGGCATCTACAATTCCGATGGCGGTATTGGTCCCGCCCATGTCAACTCCGATTACATAATACGATTCGCTCATTGTTTTTCATTTTAGATTAAAAATAGAATGTACAAAAATAACGTATTATTTGATATGTTTCACCTTATTTTGACCGAATCGTCAAATTTTTTATATAGATTTGCAAGCTAAATCATTTATTTTATGAGACTCATCATTCAGGAAAATTATCAATCGCTGTCGGAATGGGTTGCCTGTTATACCGTTGCGCAGATCAAAAAGGCAAACCCGTCGCCGTCCCGTCCCTTTCTTCTCGGACTGCCGACCGGCTCTTCGCCGCTGGGGATGTACCGGTGTTTAATCGACTTATACAAAAAGGGGGACGTGTCTTTCAAGCATGTGGTGACGTTCAATATGGACGAATATGTTGGTTTGCCGGAGGAACATCCGCAAAGCTATCATTCGTTTATGTGGAATCATTTTTTTCACCATATCGACATTCCGCCCGGAAATGTCCATATCCTGAACGGGAATGCGGCAGATCCGGCTGCCGAGTGCGAACGGTTTGAAGCCCGGATCAAAGCCTTGGGCGGCATTGATTTATTCCTGGGCGGAATCGGGCCGGACGGACACATTGCCTTCAACGAGCCGGGGTCGTCACTTGCTTCAAGGACAAGGGTTAAGACGCTTACGACCGACACGCTCCTTGCCAATTCCCGCTTTTTCGACAACGATATAAACCAGGTGCCGCAAACCGCGCTGACAGTGGGCATCGGAACGATTCTCGATGCCAGGGAAGTGCTGCTGATGGTGAACGGGCACAACAAAGCCCGCGCGCTGGCACAGGGCGTTGAAGGTCCGGTCAGTCAGATGTGGACGATTTCCGCCTTGCAGATGCACCGGAAAGGGATTATCGTTTGCGACGAATCCGCCTGCGCCGAGCTGAAGGTCGGCACGTACCGGTATTTCAAGGACATCGAGAAAAATAATTTGGATTGCAATAGGCTTTTGTCTTGAATTTATTCCTATATTTGCAAACAATATTGTTAAACAATTAAAACAAGTCTTTTTATGACATCACAAAAACAACAGGGCAACTTCGTTGCCATTCTTATGATGATCTTCCTTTTTGCGATGATCTCTTTCGTAACAAACCTGGCGGCGCCGATGGGCGTGATTGTAAAAGCACAATTCCTGGAAAATTCTTCCAACGCCAACTTTCTGGGAATGTTGGGCAATTTCGCCAACTTTCTGGCTTACGCCTTTATGGGCATTCCCGCCGGTTTACTGCTCCAAAAATCAGGCTATAAGAAAACAGCCCTGATCGCGATTGCCGTTGGTTTTAGCGGCGTATTTGTACAATTTCTGTCGGGCGTTTATTCCAGCTTTATCGTTTATTTGCTGGGCGCTTTCGTAAGCGGATTTTCCGTATGTATGTTGAATACGGTGGTGAATCCGATGCTGAATACCTTGGGCGGCGGCGGAAAAAAGGGCAACCAGTTGCTTCAGATCGGCGGCTCGTTCAATTCGTTAGCGGGTACGGTTACCCCGATGCTGGTCGGCGCGCTGATTGGCCAGGTAACCAGGGAAACGGCCATCAAGGACGTTAATCCGGTATTGTTTATAGCGATGGGCGTATTTGCCGTCGTATTTATCGTCTTGTCTTTCGTCCGGATACCCGAACTCGCATCGACTAAAAACGTGTCTTCCGCCGGAGGATTGAAAAAGGACAAATACAGTGCCTGGAGTTTCCGGCATTTTGTCCTGGGGACGATTGCCATCTTCATTTATGTAGGAGTCGAAGTAGGCATTCCGGGCACCCTGATGCTGTTCTTATCCGATTCCAAGTTGGGCATTTTGGATCCGCTCACCGCCGTCCAGACGGCAGGATTTGTTGCCGGTACGTATTGGTTCCTGATGCTGGTCGGCCGGTTTGTCGGCGGATTTGTGGGAGGCAGTGTTTCCGGAAAAACGATGTTGTCGGTCGCTTCGGGCATCGGCATCGTCTTCGTATTAATCGCTATCTTCTCGCCGGTCACCAAGCTGGTATCGATGCCGGTCTTCACCGGTTCCGCATTTTCCATGACACAGGTACCCATCAGCGCTTTGTTCCTGGTGCTGGTCGGATTATGCACCTCCGTCATGTGGGGGGGGATATTCAACCTTGCCGTAGAAGGCTTGGGCAAGTACGTTGCCGCTGCATCCGGAATCTTTATGATGATGGTGGTCGGTGGAGGTATTCTGCCTTTGATTCAAAACTTTATTGCGGATAAGGCGGGTTATCTGGTTTCGTACTGGGTGCCGGCGGTGGGTCTTGCTTACCTGCTGTTCTACGCCTTTGTCGGAAGCAAAAACGTAAACAAAGATATTCCCATCGAATAAAATTAAAATAGTAGTACGTGCAATGTGTCGAAGGGGGAGTGCCGGAAGGGATTCCCTCTTTGATTTTTCTAAAGGAGGAGGAATCTCAACCCGGGCGGCCTGTTTCAACTGATCATGAACCACCCCGCCTGGCGTCGCTGATTGAGTTTTGCCAGTTGTTGTTTCAGTATTTGGTGTTGCGGTTTTTCCAGCAGGGGATCGTCTGCCAAAATTTCCTGAGCCGAATCGCGGGCGATTGTCACGATTTGCCCGTCGCGGGAAAGGTCGGCGATTTTGAGGTGAAATGCGATGCCGCTCTGCTGTATCCCGTCGATGTCGCCCGGCCCCCGCAACTTCAGGTCTTCTTCGGCAATGAGAAAGCCGTCGTTGGTTTCGGTCATAATCGCTAACCGGCGGCGGGTGGTTTCGGATAACTCGTAACGGGTCAACAAGATGCAGAACGACTGGTCGGCGCCGCGCCCTACCCTGCCCCGCAACTGATGCAGTTGCGACAAGCCGAAGCGCTCGGCATTCTCGATAATCATCACGGAGGCGTTGGGAACGTTCACGCCTACCTCGATGACCGTCGTTGCCACCATTATCTGCGTTTCGCCCGAAACAAATTTCTGCATTTCCGCCTCTTTCTCTGCCGTTTTCATCTTCCCGTGAACCATCGACACGTTGTATTCCGGAAAAATCTGCCGCGTCGTTTCGAAGCCTTCCTGCAAATTTTGCAGATCCATTTTCTCGCTTTCTTCAATCAGAGGATAGACGATATACACCTGCCGCCCCTCCTGCAACTGCTTCCGCACCGAATGATAGAGGGTTTCCTTCTTCTTTATATACCGGTGGAGCGTCTTCACCGGCTTTCGCCCCGGCGGCAGCTCGTCGATGACGGAAACATCCAAGTCGCCGTAAACCGTCATGGCTAATGTCCGGGGAATGGGCGTTGCCGTCATCACCAGTACGTGCGGCGCTATCGTATTCTTTTTCCACAACTTGGCGCGCTGTACCACGCCGAACCGGTGTTGCTCGTCGACCACCACCAATCCGAGGTTGCCGAACTCGACGACGTCTTCTATCAGGGCATGTGTGCCTATCAGGAGTTGGATTTCGCCGCTTTTGATGCGGGGAAGCATCCCTTTCCGGCGGCTTTTGGGAGTCGACCCGGTGAGGAGCGCCACCTCGACGTTCAATCCGGACAGCAATTCGCTGATTGTTTCGTAATGCTGAACCGCCAGGATTTCCGTCGGCGCCATGATTGCCCCCTGAAAACCATTGTCTAAAGCCAGCAGGACAGACAGTAAGGCGACCAGCGTCTTCCCGCTTCCCACATCGCCCTGCAAAAGGCGGTTCATCTGTTTGCCCGAATTTGTATCCCGGCGGATTTCTTTGACCACTCTTTTTTGGGCGTTGGTCAACTCGAACGGGAGGTTCCGGTGGTAAAAGTCATTGAAATAATCCCCGACCCGGGGAAATTTCAGTCCGCCCAGCCGTTTCTCCCGGTATTTTGTCACCTGAAGAATGTTTAATTGCAGGTAAAACAGTTCTTCAAACTTCAACCGGAACTGGGATTTGCGCAACAAGTCGGGCGTTTTGGGGAAATGAATATTCCGGAGGGCTTCATCGATGGAAATCAGGCGATTGTGTTGAATGACGGCATCGGGCAACGTCTCGGACAGCGTCCGCTTGATATTCCCCAATATCTGTGTGATAATCTTCTGGATAGCACGGGAATGCAGGAAAGCGTTCTTCATCTTTTCGGTGGTGTTGTATTGCCCCTGCACGCCGACCTCGCCGTCGTAGAACTTGCTTTCCGTCTCCAATTCGGGATGCGCCACGCTGATGCGGTGACCGAAAACGGTTGGTTTTCCGAACAATATATATTCCGTATCCTGCTTGTAAAGTTCGGGAATTTGCCGCCGCATCCGGAACCACACCAGCTCGATGGTGCCGGTGTCGTCGTAAAAAGCGGCGGTCAGGCGCCGGGCGCTGCCTTCGCCCTGCAAGGCGTAACCGGCGATTCGCCCCCGGAGTTGGATAAAGGGCATATTGCCGTCTATTTCCCTTATTTTGAATATCTTACTCCTGTCGATGTATTTGTATGGAAAATAATACAGCAGGTCTTCCCAGGTGAAAACTTCGATTTCTTTCCCAAGAATTTCTGCTTTTTTGGGACCGACCCCTGGCAGATACATGATATTTTGCCGGCTTATTTCCTGCATTTCAACAGGGCTTCTGCGATGATGAGGTCGATGGGAGTGGTTATTTTCAGGTTTTCGGGACTGCCGTCGATCATGATTGAGCGGCCGGTTCTCCGCCGTTCGACCACCGAGATGTCGTCGGTGTATTCGGGGGAATAATCGGTGCGGTAGGCCTGGAGGATGGTCCGGGAGGGAAAAACCTGCGGCGTCTGGGCGAGAAAAAAGTGGGAGCGGTCGACCGTGCGGCAGTTCCGGTTGGGGACCCTCCGCCTCAGGGTATCAGACACTGGGAGAGCGGGATAAACCGAACGGCCGGTGGCGGCTACGTCGAACGCTTCGGAGATAATCTGCTGCGTGACTAAGGGACGGACGCCGTCGTGAATGGCTACCAGCGCGCCTTCGTCGATGTCCTGCAACCCGTTTTGCACGGAATGAAAGCGGGTTCTGCCGCCGCCGATGACCCGGTGCCGGATCGCAAACCGGTGTTCGCTGCACAACGACTGCCAATACTCTTTCTGTTCTTCCGGCAACACCACCACAATCCGGATCTGGGGGTCGTATTGGTAAAATGCTTCGATGGAATGCATCAGGACGGGTTTTTCCTGCAAGAGGAGAAACTGCTTGGGGCGTTCGGCGCCCATGCGCAAGCCTTGCCCGCCTCCGAGGATGATGACGTATTTTCTCAGGGACATATTATTTTATTTCTTCTAAAATTTTCTTTGTTTTCTCGCTGACTGCAAAGAGTTTTTCTTTGCAAATCGCCAACAATTTTCCGGCTTCCTGCAACACGGCTGTCAATTCGTCCACTTCCAGGGTGTTGTTTTCGATTGAATGTTGAATTTCCTGCAACCGCCGGAACGCTTCTTTATAGGATATTTCTGTTTTTGACATAATCAACTGATTTTGCAGGCAAAGTTAAGCATTTATCGGCAGATTGGAAACGG
>JAIRSN010000113.1 GCA_031255425.1 Dysgonamonadaceae bacterium | reverse complement strand
TCAATACTCAAAGATAATGAAAATAAATCAGGTATACAACTGAAATGTATTTAAATCGAGTAGAAAAACAAAAAAATAGCCGGGAAATTTTTCTTCCGACCACGCGTGCCTGCGGCGCCGGCGCTTTTATATTTTTGGGAGGCACGGCATATCGGTTTGGCTGCGGGTTATCATCATCCTATACCTATATATTATTGTGTAATGAAACATCCGCGCATGTATCATCATCCTATACCTATATATACAAGGTGTAATATAAAAGCGGCTGCGCCGTTTCCGTATAACGTAAAAACCTCATTTCCACCTAATTTTAAAAACAACCTCAGTAGCAACGCATATATAGTATTACAACTTACCTCATTACCTTCAGACAGTTTGTCTGTTAATAAAATTAGGTGGAAATGAGGTTTTTTGCTATGCGCAACCCTCCGGACTGCGCCGCCCCCTCCGGCCTAGGCTTCGAGGCGGGAACAACCGCTCGATGCCGACGGCGTTAAAAACGGATTACTGTTTGGGCGAAGCGAGTTGTAATCCGTTTAGCCGGCGGTATCAGAGCGGTCCGCCAAGAAGCCAAGCCTTGATTTTTTTTGGTTCTTTTTTGCATCAAGGCAAAAAAGAACAGTCAGGCGGCGGCACCGCCGCCTGAAAGAAAAGAATGAGGCTACGCCGGTGTAGCCGCAGCTTTTATTAGGGATTTTATGTTATCTTTGCAAACCTAATTATGGATAGATTGAAAAACAGGACTCATTACGAAATCATGGCACCGGCAGGATCTTACGAATCATTGGCGGCAGCCATACAAGGAGGCGCCGATTCGGTTTACTTCGGAATCGAAGGACTGAATATGCGATCCCGGTCGTCGAACAATTTCACCCTCGAAGACCTGCACGAAATCGCCCGGATTTGCAGGCAACACCGGATAAAAAGCTACCTGACAGTCAATACAATCATTTACGACAGCGACATTCCGCGGATGCAGGCGATCATCGACGCCGCACGGGAAGCGCAACTATCGGCGATAATCGCCGCCGATGTAGCAGCGATGACATACGCCCAAAGCACCGGCATGGAAGTGCATCTGTCTACCCAACTGAATATTACGAATATCGAATCGCTCCGGTTCTACGCCCGGTTTGCCGACGTTGTCGTTTTGGCAAGAGAGCTGACCCTCGAACAGGTGGAAGCGATACATACGCAGATCATCAAGCAGGCAATCAAAGGACCGAAAGGCGAACCGGTACGCATCGAAATGTTTGTCCACGGCGCTCTGTGCATGGCTGTTTCGGGAAAATGCTACCTGAGCCTGCACGAAATGAACGCTTCGGCAAACCGGGGCGAATGTAATCAGGTGTGCCGGCGGGGATACCTCGTGAAAGACAAAGAAAGCGAGATTGAACTGGAAATCGACAATCAATATATCATGTCGCCCAAAGACCTGAAAACCATTCATTTCATCAACCGGTTGGCAACGGCGGGCGTCCGGGTGTTCAAGATCGAAGGCCGCGCACGCGGACCGGAATACGTGCGGACGGTAACCGAATGTTATAACGAGGCGCTCACGGCGTACTGCGAAGACAAACTGACGGATGAAAGCATCCGCAACTGGGACAACCGGCTCCGGCAAGTCTTCAACCGGGGCTTCTGGGACGGTTATTACCTGGGACAACGGCTGGGCGAATGGAGCCACACGTACGGAAACGACGCCCTCGAAAAGAAAATGTATATCGGAAAGGCGGTCAACTATTTCTCCCGGCTGGGAGTCGCCGAATTCCTGATGGAAACGCAAACCTTACACGCGGGAGATAAAGTATTGATTACGGGACCGACAACCGGCGCTCTGTTCGCCACCGCCGGCGAAATCCGGGTCAATCTGCAACCCGTAGAGCAAACCGTGCGCGGGGAATATTTTTCCATGCGCGTTCCGGAAAAAGTACGTCCCTCGGACAAATTGTACAAGATATGCCGGGAAATAAAGTAGCTTCCCGAAAAAAATCTGTTCAAAAGTCAAAAAAAGCCTCGAATAATTTTGAATCACTGTTAATTTTAACTTAATTTGCTTCTTTTTTCTCATTTGAGGTGACTTGTTAAAATGTTTTATTTTATGCGCCTTATATTTTTTGTTTTTTTTAGTAAATGTTAAACAAAAAAAAACTTACTTTGTTTCATTAATACAGAATTGTATTGCGATATGAGGAAATCAACGATTTGGTTACTTGCCGGTGTGATGGTTTTTGCGTTTATCGGATTGATGTATTTACAGATAAATTATATTTTAATTATCTTAAATACGCAAAGAAATCAGTTTGAAGACGCCGTCAAGAGAAGTTTATACCAAGTTTCACACAATCTGGAATTGGACGAAACCGCTAAACTTCTCAGCGACCAGCTTTTTATCTTCGGGAAAAAATACCTGAGGAGCGGGAAGCCTGCCATCACCTCCCAACGGATAAATATCAAAGAACAGCAACACCTGTCGATAGACCGGTCCGGCCAACTGCCCGCCAAACTCGATATTAGCCGGAATGATGTTGATTCCCTTTTCGTTTTGTCGCCAAGTTTCGGGAAAAACGACATCAATGTGGCGTCGCGGACAATTCAGGATGCAATGCGCGATCAATATTTCTATTACCAGAACCTGCTGGACGAAGTTATCCAGAACGCAATGAAAGCAAGCGAAAAGCCGATCGAAGAAAGAATGGATTACCGGAAACTGGAGTCGTATATCCGGGCGGAACTGGCAAACAACGACCTGGCATTGCCCTTCGTGTTTGCGGTGCTGGATAAAACGAAAAACATCGTATACAAAAGTCCCGACTACAACCCCAAAACACTGAAAAGCGTTTATTCCCAGATATTGTTTCCCAAAGATCCCGCCAGCAACCTGTACACGCTTCAGGTTTCGTTTCCGACCCAGGATAAATATGTCCTCAATTCGAACAGCTTTATTGCGCCGTCCATTGTTTTCACGTTCGTACTGCTGGTCGTGTTTATATTTACGATATACGTGATACTCAGGCAAAAACGTTTGTCCGAAATGAAAAACGATTTTATCAACAATATGACGCACGAACTGAAAACGCCGGTGGCAAGTATTTCGCTGGCTGCGCAAACCTTGAACGATACGGATGTAAACAATTCGCCCTACCTGATGGAACATGCCAAAAAAGTGATCAGCGACGAAAGCAAGCGGCTGGGATTTCTGGTCGAAAAAGTATTGCAGATGTCGCTGTTCGAAGACGGGGCGACCCAGTTCAAGATGACGAAGGTAGATGCCAACGACCTGATTACAAGCATCGCCGGCACCTTTGCCCTGCGGGTGGAAAACGCGGGCGGCGTCTTAGACATCGACCTGGAAGCGCTGGATTCGACGATTTTGATAGATAAAATGCACTTCACAAACGTGTTGTTCAACCTGATGGAAAATGCGGTGAAATACCGGCAACGGGAAACTCCTCTGACCCTGATGGTCCGCACCCTGAATGTGGGAGATAAAATTCAGATTATCATCGAAGACAACGGAATCGGGATACGGAAGGAGAGCCTTAAAAAGATTTTCGACCGTTTCTACCGCGTTCCCACCGGAAACCGGCACGATGTGAAAGGATTCGGGCTTGGATTGGCGTACGTGAAGCGAATCGTCACCGAACTCGACGGAACCATTAAAGCGGAAAGTGATTATGGCGATGGAACAAAATTTATTATTACATTGCCTTGTATAAATAATTAATTCATTAATACATATTTTATAAAAAAGAAAAGTTATGGAAGAAAAAGTGAAAATTTTCATGTGCGAAGACGACGAAAATTTAGGAATGTTGTTGAGAGAGTATTTGCAAGCCAAAGGGTTTTCCGTCGATTTGTTTCCGGACGGGGAAGCCGGTGGGAAAGCCTTCCCGAAGGAAAAGTACGATTTGTGTATTCTGGACGTGATGATGCCGAAAAAAGACGGATTTACGCTGGCTCAGGAAATCAAAACGATTAATCCTGAAATCCCCATCATCTTTCTGACGGCAAAAATAATGAAGGAAGATATTCTGGAAGGGTTCAAGCTCGGAGCAGACGATTACCTGACGAAACCGTTCAGTATGGAAGAGTTATTGCTTCGCATCGAAGCGATACTTCGCCGGGTAAGCGGAAAGAAAGCACCGAAAGAAGGACCGTTTGTGTTGGGTAAATTCACCTTCGACGTTCAAAAGCAGTTATTGACTTGCGACAATAAAACCGTGAAGCTGACAACCAAAGAAAACGACCTCTTGGGACTGCTCTGTGAATATCAGAATCAAATACTGGAACGCAATTATGCGCTGAAAAAGATCTGGGGCGTAGTCGATTATTTCAATGCCAGAAGCATGGATGTTTACATCACCAAACTGAGGAAACTGCTGAAAGCCGATCCCGAAATCGAAATTATGAATATCCACGGGAAAGGCTACAAGCTGATTGTACCGGTGGAAAGCGCTTCATAAGGCATGAAATTTTCGTATCCGTTATTGTTTATTCTATCCATTTGCTTGCGTTTGAACGCTCAGACATACAGCGAATGGATAGAATATTCTTTTGTGTATATGGATAAAAATCAGTTGGATTCCGCCGGGCTGGCATTGGAAAACGCACTGAAAGCCGACCCCGACAATCAGATGAATGCTTTTTTATTCAACAACTTGGGAACGATTCAACGGCGGCAGGGAAAACCGGACGATGCGCTCCGGTCGTACTCACTGGCGTTGGCACGTTATCCGAAAAACGCCGTTTTTCTGCGTGCGCGTGCCTCCCTGTTTTCCGAAACGGGCGATTTCAAAAATGCGCTTCTCGACTATAATACCCTGTTGGAAGAATCTCCCGACGATGAGGAAGCGCTGTATCAAAGGGCGTTACTTTACCTGAGTATGAAAAACTTCGAATCGTCCGAAAAAGATCTGGAACGGATGATGACGCTCTACCCGAAAAGTTTTTATGCCCGTCTGGGTTTCGGTTCTTTGTATAAAATAACGGGGCGATACGACGATGCCGAAAAAATCTACAATTACCTGGAAGAAAAGGAACCGGATCATCCGTCGGTTTATTCCGGCAGAGCCGAATTATTTCTTCTGATCAA
>JAIRSN010000105.1 GCA_031255425.1 Dysgonamonadaceae bacterium | reverse complement strand
TCTGCTTTTTGGGTAAAATTCAGAATGCAACGGATTACAGCATAACCGACTGATTTATCTGTGGTTCTATTTACTTATCCGTTCCTTGCTTTTTTACTTAGAGTTTTTAGTCAGCCCCTGCGGATAGGCGGGATTCTTCTCCCCGGGTTTGCACCCGGGGTTACTCATATTCAACCCTGCGGGTTGGCGGCAGCGGTGCAGCCGCTTTTGTTTTTTTGGGGAGGCAGTGTCCCTGTGCGTAGCCGATACGCCGTGCCTCCCAAAAATATAAAAGCGGCTGCGCCTCCAAAGATTAGAAATATTTCATCTATCTTTGTACCCAATTAACAGTATAAAAAAAACAAACCGGTTTTATGAAGACAGTATTAAGCGGCATTCGACCGACAGGCAATTTACATTTGGGAAACTATTACGGAGCGATGGTTAACTTCCTGAGAATGCAGGAAGAGAACCAGTGTTATTTCTTTATAGCCGACTGGCATTCCCTGACCACGCATCCCGATCCCCGGCTGTTGCACGTCAACGTGCGGAACATCCTCTCGGAATACCTTGCCTGCGGGCTGGATCCGGAGAAAGCAACCCTGTATATCCAGAGCGACGTCCCCGAAATCGCGGAACTGTATCTCCTCCTGAACATGCACGCTTACCTGGGCGAGCTGGAGAAAACCGTTTCTTTCAAGGAAAAAGCGCGGCAAAATCCCGGGAATGTGAATGCCGGGCTGCTGACTTATCCCGTCCTGATGGCGGCGGATATTCTGATACACAACGCCGACTACGTGCCGGTGGGAAAAGATCAGGAGCAGCACCTGGAAATGACCCGCAACTACGCAAACCGCTTCAACCACAAATACCAGGTCGACTACTTCAAACTTCCCACCGCTTACAGTTCCGGGCAGGAGCTGATCAAGATACCGGGATTGGACGGAAGCGGAAAGATGGGCAAGTCGGAAGGAAACTGCATCTACCTGGTCGACGAACCGAAGGCGATCGAGAAGAAAGTCAAAAGCGCATTGACCGACAACGGTCCCGAAGCGCCCAATACGCCGAAACCCGTTTGCATCGAAAACCTGTTTACCCTTCTGAAGATTGTCTCAGCGCCCGACGTGGTCGCTTATTACGACAACCTCTGGGTATCCGGGGCAACCAAATGGTACGGCAACCTGAAAAAACAGTTGGCGGAAGACATCATCAACGTCACCACGCCTGTGCGCGAACGCATCAACGACCTCAAAAACGACGACGCCTACCTGCGCAAGGTGACCCGCAACGGCGCCGAAAAAGCACGCGAAAGCGCCGGCAAAACGCTGAGGGAAGTACGCGAAATCATGGGATTCAAATCCTTTTAAATAATAAAACAATTATGATGGAAAACATTTTTAGCATTAAAGGAAAAGTAGCGGTTATTACCGGTGCGGGAGGAGTGTTGGGCGGAAGTATCGCCGGAAGTTTGGCAGCAGCGGGCGCCCGGATTGTCCTGCTGGATATTCGCGCCGAGAATATGAACCGGAAAGTAGAAGAACTGCAAGCGAAAGGCGGCGAAGCAGCCGGGTTTCTCTGCAATGTTCTGGACATGAACAGCCTGACCGAAACGGCACGGAACATCACCGGGCTGTGGAACCGGATCGACATACTGGTTAACTGCGCCGGCGGAAACATCCCTGGAGCGACCCTGTCGCCCGGACAGTCGATCTTCGACATGAAAATCGAAGACTGGGAAAAGGTCACAAACCTGAACCAAAACGGAACGGTTTACCCCTGCCTTGCCTTCGGGAAAGTCATGGCGGAACAGAAAGCCGGAAGCATCATCAATATCTCCTCCATGGCAACCTATTCCGCCCTTACGCGCGTACCGGGATACTCGGTAGCCAAGACGGGAATCAATATTTTCACCAAGTGGCTTGCCACCGAGATGGCACAGAAGTTCGGCGAAGGCATCCGGGTCAACGCGATTGCCCCGGGCTTCTTCATCGGCGACCAGAACCGCTCCGTACTGATCAATCCGGACGGCTCGCTGACGGAACGAAGCCGGAAAGTGCTTGCCAAAACACCGATGGGACGCTTCGGCGATATTGCCGAACTGAACGGCGCCGTGCAGTTCCTGTGTTCCCCGGCAGCCGGTTTTATCACGGGCGCCATCCTGCCGGTCGACGGCGGCTTCAGCGCTTTCAGCGGCGTGTAATCAATCAATAACAAAAAGGTAAACGGTATGAATAAGTTCAGTTTCCAGATGCTCCTGGCGGCGGTCCTGTTGCCGGCGCTGTCTTTTACTTCCTGCAACAACGGCTTTGAGAACTACTCGACCCGCCCGGGCGACCGCCTGTCGTTTTCGACGGATACCGTTGCCTTCGACACGATTATTACGGCGGTTCGTACGCCGTTCCGGCTGTTTAAGGTGTACAATACCCATTCAAAAGCCCTGCTGATTTCGTCCGTATCCCTCGAAGGCGGCGCAAACAGTCCGTTCAAAATCAATGTGGACGGACAGACCGGCGCTACCTTCTCCAATGTCGAGATACGGGGAAAAGACAGCCTGTTTGTTTTCGTCGACGCCCGCCCGGCAAAGAACGGGTCTTATACGCCGGAATACGTTTCAGACCGGGTGGTCTTTGTGACCAACGGCGGGACGCAAAAAGTAGTGCTGGAAGCCTCTACGCAAGACGCCGTCCTCTGGAGAGGGGTCACGATTGCTTCCGATTCCCTGTTGAGCAACCGGCAACCGTTTGTGGTCTACGACAGCTTAGTCATCGACGAAGGCGTCACCGTGGAGCTGGAAGCGGGGACGCTGTTCTATATGCACCGGGATGCCGAGATTATTGTCAAGGGAACGTTGAAGGCAAACGGGACGCAGGAGCAGCCGGTGGTTGTGCGGGGCGACCGGTTCGATTTCATGACGAATGTCCCCTACGATTTAATCCCGGGGCAATGGGGCGGAATCCGCTTCGAATCGAGCAGCTACGGCAACGAACTGAACAACGCCCGCATCCGGAACGGAACCTACGGCATGGACTTCAAACGGTCTGACCCCGCGCGCTCCAAGATGAAGATGAAAAACGTTGTCCTGACCAACTTCAAGGGCGTCCTGGTCCGGGCGCTGAATTGCCGGATCGAAGCCGTGAACTGCGAATTCAGCAACGCCAAAGACGCGCTGTTGCACCTGACCGGGGGACAATACCGCTTCACCCACTGCACGATTGCCAATCATTATTTCGGCGGCATCGAATCCGGCTGGGGAAGCACCAACAACGAAACGGTACGCCTGCTTGCCGGCTACCTCAACGAGGAGTCCGGCGAAGCGGAGTATTACCCGCTGACGAAAGCCGACTTCCTGAACAGTATTATCTGGGGAAAAGGCAGCGGCTCCGGCATCTTTATCGAAAGCATAAACGGGGTGGCGGCTTCGAATTATTTCCGGAACTGCGTCATCCCCAACAAGGACGCAAGCAACGACGACAAGCAAGACCCGGACGCGACGGTCATCGATTGCCTGATCGCCGTAGACCCGAAGTTCCGGCAGCCGTCTCCGGACGATTTTGTTTACGACTTCCGGCTCGACTCCCTTTCCCCCGCCCGGAACAAAGCCCTCCCCGAATTTGCCGTTCCAATCCCCCACGACCTGAACGGCATTGGCAGGCTGGACGACGAAGCGCCCGATATAGGGGCTTACGAGTGGGCTGCCGGAAAGGAATAACGAATCATTGAACTCCTTCTATTTATGAAACCAAAACCAGCGATTGCTTTCCTGAGCCTTCTGATCTGTGCCGGCACTTACGCACAGCATCCCTTCCGGGTGATGTTTTACAATGTAGAGAATCTTTTTGACGTGGAAGACGAACCCGGCAAGCAGGACGACGAGTTTACGCCCGGCGGGTTCCGGCACTGGAACAATCACCGCTACTACCGGAAGCTGAACAACCTTGCCAAAGTCATCACATCGCTCGGCGAATGGGAGACGCCCGCCCTGATCGGAATGTGCGAGGTGGAGAACGAGAAGACCGTCGACGACCTGACGCTTCATACCCCTTTGAAGAAAATGAGTTACCGCTATGTGATGACCGATTCGGACGACGCCAGGGGAATCGACGTGGCGTTGCTTTACCAGCGCGACCGCTTCAAGTATCTTGCGCACAACTGTCTTCCGGTGGTGTTGCCCGGCGCTCCGCAGCGGAAGACGCGCGACATCCTCCATGTGACCGGCGAAGTGGCGACCGGCGATACGCTGGATGTTTTCGTCTGCCATTTCCCTTCCCGGCGGGGCGGCGAACAGGAATCGGCGCCGAAACGGAGGCACGCGGCAACCGTTGTCCGTGCCGAGGTGGAGCGCCTGACGTCCGTCCGCCTCCGCGCCAACATTGTGATTATGGGTGATTTTAACGACGAACCGTCTTCCGGAAGCCTGTCGGAAGGATTGGAAGCCATCCTGCCGGAAGCCGGGACGAAGAACGACCGGACGAAGCTCTACAACCTGTTCCTCCCTGTCGAAAAGGCGAGCCGGCGGGGCAGTTTCAAGTTCCGCGGCGAGTGGAACCTGCTGGACCAGGTGATTGTATCCGGCGACCTGCTGAATCCCCTCCACCCGTTCCGTGCGCTGCCGGAGACGGCAACCGTCTTTCAGGCGGACTTTCTCCTGACGAGGGATGCTTCACACGGCGGGAAACGTCCCCGGAAAACTTTTCACGGATACCGGTACGAAGGCGGGTACAGCGATCACTTACCCGTTTTTGTGGATTTTCTGACGCTCCATCGCCTGCGGTGAACGCGAAGCCTTCCGGATACTCCGGCTCAGCAAGCGGTACAGCTTCTGCCGGCGAAGGTTCGTGCTTAGCAGCTCCTGATGCTTTGCCAGAATGTTCCGGTCGCCCCGGATAGCGGGTCCGGTCTGCGCGTCCAGCGGATGCTGGTCTGCCAGCTTGTCGGTCGTTTCCCGGATCAGGGGCAGCAACAATTCCCAGGGCAAGCCCTGGTCGTACAGGTATTCGGATGCCAGGGTGTAGAGATGGTTTGCGAAGTTGCACGCGAAAACGGCGGCTAAGTGCAAGTGTTCCCGCCGGTCGGAAGTCATCCGGAACACCCGGTCGGACAGGGCGGACGCAACGGCTTCCAACAGGTCTTCGTCTTCCGGACGGTTGGCTTCCACAAAGAGGGGCAGCGAATCGAACGAAACCGTCCGGGATTTGCCGAACGTCTGCAAAGGATACAGCACGCCCCGGCGGGCGAACCGGCTGTCGTCGAAAACAGCCATCGGATGACTCCCGGAGGTGTGTGCCACCAATCCCTTGACCGCCGGAAAGCGGGTGATTACATCCGGCAAAGCGGAATCTTTCAAGGAAAAGAGGTAGAGATCCCCCCGCGTATCTATTGTCCGGAGCGTATGGGTGTAGGCGGCTTCGAGTTTGTCGCCCAGCGTGGCGGCGGAGGTCAGGGTGCGGCTGTAGACCTGCAAGATCGGGAAGCCTTTTTCCTTCAAGGCCATTCCTAATTGCGTGGCGACGCTGCCGGCGCCGACCAGTACGATTTGTGTTTCCTGGTATGGCTTCATCTCAGTAGGTTGCTATGTGAACTTTTTCCCATTGAAATTTCTCCTCTCCGTGCAGGGGCTTTGCCTTGGCTTTGCGTCCCAGCGTGACGATGCATCCCACGTGGAAAGTATAAGGAATGCCCAGGGCGTCTTTGACGTACTGCTCGGAATCGGAACCCGACGCCGTTTGCCGGTTGTGTACCTGCACCCAGCAGCTCCCCAGGTCCATCGCTTCTGCTTGCAGTTGGATGTATGTCGCCGCCACGGTCGCATCTTCTATGCAGGCTTCCGTCTTTAAGGGATCGGTTAACACGACGATCGCCAGGGCGCAATGCTCCACGGATGTCGCTCCTGCCGGCTTGCACGCCGCCAGGGTTTTCAGCATCGCCTTGTCTTCCACCAGCACAAACTCCCACGGGCAACTGTTCTTGGACGAAGGCGCAAGGAAAGCGGCTTTCATCAACTGCTCCACTTCGGAAGGCTGCAAGGGCGCTTCCGCGTAGCGCCTGACACTTCGCCGGCGCGTGATTAATGTTATAAAATCGTTCATCTGAATAAATATTACGTAAATTATAATTATTTTTGCGAAGGTAATAAAGTTTTGAATAGAATGAAAGGGAAGAACAAAGGGGAGGGTAAGAAAAGACGCAGCGTGTGTTTCCTCCTCTTTGTTTTCCTGTTTTTTTCCGCTTCCGCGCAATATTCCCCCAAAGACATCAAGTATTCCGTGACCGACCTGTACGCCTTGCGGTATTATCCGTTCCGGGTACCCGCCGATTCGATTGTCCGGGCGGTGATGGACAGAACCGGGGCGGGCGCTTTCGTTGCGGCTCCTGCGGTGTACCGGAAGACGGCGGTCGACCTGGTCTTCCACACGGCGTTTTTGGACAACCGGCGGCAGCATCTTTCCCGGACGGATAACCTGTTCTACCGGAACTTTATCAAACCCTATGAACCGTGGCTGCAATACACCCGGCCGCTCAACGAAAGCGGACGCGAAACGGCGCTGACAATCGGGCTTTACGAGGAGCAGGCGAAGGACGGCGTGCTTTCCGTGTCGAAAAGCGAAGGAATCTACGACTGCATCGGTATTCAAAACGTGGGGGATGTGCTGGACAAAACGTTCGGAGACATCGACCTGCTGCGGGACCAAAGCGAGTCGATGCGTTTCCCGTTCCGGAGTCCGCTGGTTTCCGGGAACAGCGCCCGCTACCGGTATTTCCTCTCCTCCATCCAACAAGAAGACGGGCGGGCGGTCTACGAAATCGCCTTTTACCCGGCAGACCCGAAGGACAACCACGCGCTGACGGGCTACCTCTACGTCACCGCCGACGGATGCTACTCGCTGGTGAGGGCGCTTTTTACGCTGAATATCCCCTATTCCATCAACCTGATAAAAAATGTGCTGTTCGTTCAGACTTTCACCGGCGCGGCGGAACCGTTCCGCCCGCTCCGGAAGGAAACGCTCTTTACCTGGGGCGATGAGATGGCGGGAAGCCTGTTGATCAACCGCACGGCTCACTACCTTCACCCGGTGGAGTTGCAGGAGGCAGAGAAGTTGTCCGGCGATGTGGTGGCGCTGGCTGCGCAGACCGGGGCGTTCCAAAACTTACAGACCGGCGTCCACTTCCTGTTGACCGACCACCTGACGGTCGGAGGGAAAAACGGTTGGTTCGAATACGGACCGGTACTGCAATCCCTGAGCTACAACGAAGTGGAGGGCGTCCGCCTGCGGGTGGGCGGCAACACGACCCTCCGCCTCAACCGCCGGCTGCTGCTGGGGGGATTCGTCGCTTACGGGACGAAAGACCGGCGGCTGAAGTACCGCGGCGACGTGATTTTTTCCTTTTCCCCCAAGAACAAAGACATCTGGGAGTTTCCCAAGCGGTTGTTTCAGGTATCGTACGTACAGGATTTCAATAATCCGGGGGACGACCTGCTGACTTCCAGGCGGGATCATGTCCTCTATTCTTTTTCTCACGCGCGAATCTTCAACCTGTCTTTCCAGCGGATGGCGGTGGTGAGGTATACGCATGAGCTGCCGAATCAACTGTCGTTCAAAGTGGAAGGGAAATACCTGCACGACCGTCCGGAGGGTGGGTTGAGTATCCTGAGAGCGCTCACCGGTTCGGAGGTGAATTTCGCGCTGCGCTATGCCCCGCGGGAAATCTTCCTGCAAAACCGCGAAAGCCGGATGTATCTCCGCAAAAACATCGAATGGAACCTCAGTCACCGGATCGGGCTGAAAAATGTTTTCGGTTCGGAATACGCGTATCATATCACGCGGTTCGATGCTTACCGCAAATTCTATTTCCCCCAGAATGTGGGACAAGCCGAGGTGCGCCTTGCCGCCGGGCATGTCTGGAGCCGGATTCCTTTTCCGCTGCTGTTTATTACGAAGGGGAATCAGAGTTACATCTTCCAGAAAGACGATTACAACCTGGCGGATTACTACGAGTTTATTACAGACCGCTTCGTGTCGGGGAACGTGGGGATTCGGTTCAACTGGTCGCCTTTCCGTTTGTTTTACGACAGCCGGGTGAAGACCAGTCTGGGCGGCAGGGTGCTTTACGGCCCGCTGTCGGACAACAACAATCCGTCCTTGCATTTCGAGTTGTATCCGTTCCCGCCGGAGGTGCAGCGACTGGGGAGCCGTCCGTATGTGGAGGTTAACATCGGGTTTTCGGACATCCTCAAGGTCCTGCGGGTGGAATGGGTTCACCGGCTGACTTACCGCGAACCGAAGATTGTCGGGGAAAGAAAAAAGACGGGTTCTCTCTTTATTACAACCAGCTTCGATTTTTAAAAGGCGCCACAGGCGCTTTTGTTTTTTAATGAGGTAATGAGATTGGAATACAGGGTGTATTGTCTGCTTAGCTACTGAGGTTGTTTTGTTATTAAAATTAGGTGGAAATGAGGTTTTTAGGGACTCCGTCCCTCCGCTGCCGCAGCCAAGCCGATATGTCGTGCCTCCCAAAAATA
>JAIRSN010000224.1 GCA_031255425.1 Dysgonamonadaceae bacterium | reverse complement strand
TATTTCACATTGAACGTGTAATAACTGCCGTCTTCGGTGATAACGGAAAGGTTGCTTTCCTTGCGGAATCCCTGTGTCGCCGCTTTCACGCGAAGGACATTTTCCGCGCCGTCGGCTTTAGCGGCCAAAAGGTCTATCGAACCTAAATCGACATACCGGATTGCCGCCGGAAAGATGATATGTACCGTTTTCGTGAACGTTACTTCCAATGCGTATGGCGGAATCATTCTGTTGAATGTCAGAGGTCGTGTAAAACCCTCAAACAAATCGCCTGTTGAAGGCATGTCCCGCACATCTTCCTGTGCACTTACTGATACTGCGCTTGCAACAAGTGCAAGCATTAAAAAAATCTGTTTCATTTTCTTTGGATTTTAGTGGTGATAAATTATTGATTATTTGCTAACTGCTGATTATTGGACTGTTTGAGAAGCCCTTCGGAAACGAGATAGAGCCGGTATCCTGCTTTGAGATGTACCTTGACTTCGCGGAGTTTTTTTGCGACAAACTGGGAAGTTCCCTGAATCAAATTCCTGCCCATGTCGGCGACAAACTGTTCTCCGGCATCACTGTTGATATTGAAACTCGTACCGGCAGATGTGCCCATGTTGGCGACAATCTCCTTTGCCGCATTGAGTTCCTGCAAATTAGGGATAAAGACGCCTCTTTGTCCGTCGAGGTCGTAAACGCTCAAATCCACAGGCAGGATTTGCCCTGCAAACTCCACGGAGCTGATTGTGATGTCCAATCTTTCGCCCTGAATCTTAGCCGTTCCCAAAACAAGCGTGTTGCGGGGAATTACTGTTTTGCCTGCCCGGACATGTTCCATGAGCCGCAGACGGACGTTCTGCCCGTTCAAAATGGTCTGGTCGCCATGCACGCAGGCTGTTATCGTGTTTCGGACTGTCGTTTGACTTTCCGCATGAGCGGTAATAAATCCCATGTTGCGCGGACGGCTGAACGCTTCCATAAAGTCCGCATCGCTCATGTTTTGATGAAGTGCGGATACTGTTTGCATATTTACCTGACCGACCGGAACGACCGTCATTTTACCTGAAACATTGCCGGCACTGTTGCTGTTACCGGCGTTGTTTCCGTTTTCCGCAGGTTCAGGCGTTGCCGCCTGTGTTCCCGGAAAAGCCGCGCCGCTACCGTTTGCCATGTTCATGGGCAAATATTTGGAAGCCATCTGATACGACTTTTCCATAAGCGCCATTTGCTCATCGGCGGCGTTTTTTTTACGTTCCTGTTCATCGAGCCGTTCACGGAGTTCGTCCAACTCCTGTTGCAACTGTTCCTTTTCTGGGTCAATTTTCGGGGTTTCGTAGAAATTGCCGAGCGTCCGGTTAATGTCATGATAGGCTTGCGCCGAGTTTTGGATGGACGATTGCGGACGGCTTTTTGCCCCGCCTCCGGAAGACGCTTTTACCATTTGCGGCTCATCGTCCAACAAAACCAAATCATCGGACGGCTTCGCCGTTTCACCGCCCAGCATGGCGGAAAAATCTTCCAGCGAGCGCATCCGTTCGGCCTGTTTCTGCTTTATCTGTTCCTGTTCGTAGGCGTCGCGCTTGTCGCCGATTAATCCTTCCTCTTTGGGCAGGGGTATATCGGCGTTAAAGCCCGCCATCTGTTCCTGTTTTGCTTTTTCGTCCGCCGAAGGCGCGAAAATCAGCCACATACAGCCCGCGCATATCACTCCCATCAGCGCAAAGACGGCGTATTTCTTCATCTTTTGCTTTTGCTCATTGGAAAGTCCGGGCTTGCTTTCATTTGTTGTTTGATTATTTGTACTCATACTTTATTAATTTTGATTTTTGATTATTTCCCATTTGAAATTTTTAATTGGATGGATACTGTCTTTGGAGAGCGGCAGTTCAACCGGCTCAATGTGCTGCAATTCCAAAAACTTTTTCTCCGCATCGCGTTTGCCCATATTGTAAATGGAATTTGTGACGAACCAGATGTTTGCCCCGCCGAAAACCACAACAAGGACAAGCACCGTTACCAGCCGCTTTCCGGGCGATGGACAGAGGCAGAGCCAGCGGACGCTGTAAGTCAGTTCGCCCCACATATCACGCAGTTGCGTTATCAGTCTGTCTTTCATACATGCCTCCTTTCTTTTACCGGTCAATGACCCGCAAATCTTTGTTTTCCAGAATCTCGAAAGCTTCCATTGTGAAGCCGTGCGGATTGTTGTCGCTTCTTACCGAATTAATCAGATTGCAGCGCGTTACAAGGCTGCGTTCCGTAATGTTCGATTCCCTGATAATCAACTGCCTGGCATACGTGGCGACTTTGTAGGGATAGGTATCAAAGTTGCACAGGATGCTGTCCACCTGCAAATTCTGGTTGATATTGCCGCTGATTATGCGATTGTAATACCCTTTTTCCTGCAAGTCTTTATAATAGCCGAAAGCCGACCTGTCGACCAGAAACAGCGCCCTGCGAATATTTGATTCGATGGCGCTTTTGTCGGGCGCGAGTGTGAAAAACAACTCATGAAAACGTTTTACATGTTCCCTTGCTTCGACGGGGCGATTTTGCGAGAGGTCTTGGGAAAGGGCAAGCATCAATGACTTGCCCCCGTCCAGTACATAGATTTTCTGCCTTTGCTGTTCCGCGAAATTGTAGGCGCTGAAAAGCGAATAGCCTACAATCGTCGCGCACAGCACAACAAACACAATCCCGAAAAACCGGATTTGCCTGAATGATGTTTCGACGTTTTTTAAACTTTTAAATTCCATTTTGTTATTCAATTTATTATTAATTATTTAACTAATCTGCCTGTAATGTTTCCCGAAACAGCGCCTGCCGCAGCTCCCGCTACCGCGCCGGTCTTTGCCGCCGTCGTTTGCAGGTTCCGGTTGTAAGCGCCCATGCCGCCGGCCGAGATAATCCAGTTCGCCACGGTCGGAATGGTGAAGTATCCCACTATCCCGATAAGCATAAATATAATGTACACCGTATTGCTGGCGTCAATCGAAAAATTCGGGTTGTTCTGAAGTTCGGAGATGTCGTTCTGCAGCATCAAAACCTGAATCCTGGCCAGTATTGAACTGAATAAATCCGAAACGGGCAGCCAGAGATACACCGAAATATAGCGGCTTATCCATGCGGTCAGAGTGGATTGAAAGCCGTCATAGACCGATATGGCAAAGGCAATCGGGCCTAATATGGCAAGGACAATCAAAAAGAACGTCCGTATCGTGTCGATGACTAATGCGGCAGCCTGAAAAAGCAGTTCCAAAAGTTCCCGGAAAAAATCGCGGATGGTCTTTTTCAGGTCATACATGCCCCGCTCAACGTACATTCCGGCCATTGTTACCAGGTCGCCCGGCGACCAGCCCAACTCGTCGAGTTGCCGGTCAAATTCCTCGTTGCTGACAAGGTAGGCGGTTTCCGGGCTGCGCATCATTGCTTCGTATTCAAGCCGGTCTTTCTGCTCGCGGTACGTGTTCATGTCGAAGGTCTGCGTTTCCAGCATTTGGTTGCATCCCTTAACTACAGGCGACATAACGGCATTAATCGTTCCCAGAACGAAAGTGGGGAAAAACATAATGCAAAGCCCGATGGCGAACGGCCGGAGCAGCGGGTACACGTCTATGGGTTCGGCGCGGGCGAGGGACTGCCAGACCCGCGAGGCGACGTAAAACAGCGCCCCAAGCCCGGCTATCCCTTTGGCCACGCCTGCCATGTTACTGCAAAGCGGCATCATGTCCGTGTACAGGTCGCGGAGTATCTGATGCAGGTTGTCAAAATCTATTGCTAACAGTATCATTCGTAATTCGTGATTTTTAATTCGTAATTCGTAATTGACCTGTTACCAGTATCTTTCTTCCGCATTTCCGTAGAGGGCTACTACACGGTCGGTTTCACCTGCCTTCTTTGCCCGCAAATACGAAATGGAGATGTTTTTTCGCGTGTAGTAACTTACCAGATTCCGGTGGGTTTTCAAACGGTCATAGACGTAGTTGATAATGTCCATCCGTTCGTGGTCGGTCATGGAGAGGCCGTTCATGTTTACCACGTCCTTGAGTTCCAGAATCATGTCGGCGCTTTCCTGAAGCAGGATAGTATAGCCGTTGGCTATCGCTATCAGTTCTTCGTACCGGAAATTCGGGTCGGCAAGCATCTTTCCGTATGCGTTCACATAGACGTCGCCGATTTCGCCAACAATCAGGATGGCATCCCGGACTTTTTTCGCGTCCTTAACCAAATCATGCACGGCTTTCAATTTGTCGTAATACTCTTTTCCCTGATTATAAACCTTTTGGACTTCTTTAAAGTTGTTTATCATGTTGCTTGCCGTCGTGGACGTTTCCACAATCTGGTTAATAGAGTTTACGATACTCGTCGCAATATGGGCAGGGTCTGCCACGATAAACTGCGCTTTTACATGGCTCGTTATACTGACAAGAGCCACTGTCATAATAAAAAATACTTTTTT
>JAIRSN010000195.1 GCA_031255425.1 Dysgonamonadaceae bacterium | reverse complement strand
AATGGTCAACCAAAATATGGAAAACGATTCCGAACGCAATGGAACCTCCCGCTTTGAAATGGCGGAACTGCCGACTGAAATCGGAAAGGTCGTTTACGGGATGCAGGTCGGAGATATTTCCAAGCCGTTCACGATGATTAACTCCAAACAGAAAGAGGTGGTGGCGATCGTGAAACTGAAAGCCCGCATCGACGGTCATAAAGCAAGCCTTGCCGACGATTACCAGGCCTTAAAAACAATGGTGGAGCAGGAAAAACAACAACGTATCCTGGAAAAATGGCTCGCTAAGAAACAAAAAGATACTTATATCCGCATCAATGAAAAGTGGCGGAACTGCGACTTCCAAACAAAAGGGTGGTTAAGTGAATAAGGTATCAAAGACCGCGCTCTTCTGCCTGCTCTTCATCCTCTCGACGCTCCTTTCCGGAATGAAACAGCAGGACTCCCCTTCCACGCAAAAGGGTAAAACAAAGGTGATTATGGAATATGCCGATTCGACTGTTTTTGAAAGGAACAGCAATCCCGATATTCATGTGATGAGGGGAAATGTGAAATTCCGGCACGACAGCACCTACCTGTTTTGCGACAGCGCCTACTTCTATCAAAATGAAAATTCGCTGGAAGCGTTCAGTAATGTCCGCATCGAGCAGGGCGACACCCTGTTTATCTACGGCGATTACCTGATGTATGAGGGAAACCTGAATCTGGCCAAAATGAGGCAGAATGTCCGGATGGAAAACCGCAACAATACGCTGTTTACGGATCATCTGGATTACGACCGGAACCGCAATTTGGGCTATTTTTTCGACGGCGGACTGCTGGTCGATTCCCTTAACGAATTAAATTCCATTTACGGGCAATATTCGCCGGACACCAAGATGGCCATTTTTAAGGATAGCGTCCGGCTTGTGAATCCGCAATTTGTGATGGCTTCCGACACACTGGAATACGATACGCGGAGTAAAATCGCTACGATTTTAGGCCCGACCGTCATTGAATCCGACAGCGGGTTTATTCACTCTACCAGGGGCTGGTACAATACGGAAACCGACCTGTCGACGCTTTACGACCGTTCGGTTGTGTGGAGCAAAGACAGCGTCCGGTCGCTGACCGCCGACACGATTCTTTACAACCGGCAAACCGGCTTCGGAGAGGCTTTTAGCCGGATGGTTCTCAACGATACGGTCAAGAAAATAATTCTGACTGGCCATTACGGTTATTATGACGACGCAACCGGTAGCGCCTTGGCGACCGATTCGGCACAAGTTATTGAGTATTCGCAAAAAGACTCGCTCTTTTTGCACGCCGATACCGTTCAACTGTTGACCGTCGGAACGGAACGGGAAGTGAAGGCTTTCTATGGTGTGCGCATTTACCGGGTTGATTTGCAAGGCGTTTGCGATTCGTTGCAGTTCAATACCGTCGATTCGACAATTTACCTGCATAAAAATCCCGTTTTGTGGAATACCGGCTATCAGATTACCGGCGACACGATTAAGATACTCCTGAACGACAGCACCCTTGAGCGGGTTGATGTCCGCGACCGCTCGTTTGCCATCGAAGAAAAAGACACGACTTACTTCAATCAGATCAAAGGCAAAAACCTTACGGCCTTTTTTACCGGCGGCGAACTGAATCAAATCGAAGTGGAAGGCAATACCGAGTCAATCTATTATCCGATAGAAGATAAGGGAACCGAGTTTCTGGGGAGAAACAAAACGGAAAGCCCCTTCATGACCATTTACATCGAACAGCGGAAACCGGTGAAAATCCGCTGGCAACCGTCGCCGAAAGCTGAAATGCTGCCGATTCCGGATTTGACGCCTGAGTCGAAATTCCTCAAAGGCTTTGTCAATTACGATTACTTGCGTCCCCAAAACCGGGAGGATATTTTTACCCAAACGGTGATACGAACGGAAGATATTCCCGCCCCCAAACGCCGTAGACACCACTGAAATGCCTTTTTTGTTCTTCTTTCACAACCGCAAACCCGCCCCCTTCGAGCATAAGCCCATCTATTATGACCCGAAATCCGACTCCGGCGGCGTCCGCGGGCGCTTCGTGCAGGGAACCGACCACCTTAAAAAACGGCGAAAAACCAACCGCGCCTTCCGCCGTTCCCTGTTTCTGCTGATTGTCATTCTATCGGCGCTGATTTTCCTGTTTTATCGCTGGATGTTGTGAAATCCCGCCGTATTTCATGAAATCTTGCCGCATTTCATGAAATTTCGCCGGAAAAAAATTGTAATGCACGGCTACACTGTTTATCTTTGCAGTTATGAAACGAGTGGTTCGTATTCTTTTATTTCTCATCGTCGCCCTGCTGGTTTACATGTGCATAGCAAGTCTCCGGCAGGGCTTGTTGACGGAGGGAAAAACACCTGTCACAGAACATTTTGAAGAATGAAAATACAACTCCCTGAAAATATCCGCCTGAACCGTCCCGAACAATCTGTTTTATCGGTAGAAGTCTATCCCGAACGGTTTTCGCTTCTTTTATACAATCCGGAAGTCGCGGCGGATTATTTTTATTACCCGATACCGGCTGACCACGCGGCGGATGCGTTTTCGCAGTTTCAAGAGGTGTTTTTCGACAACGAATTTTTCGCGTTGCCTTTCCGGAATGTATTTATAATCAATTATGAAACAACGTTTACCTTCGTTCCCGATTTGCTGTTTGAAGAAAAAGACAGGGACGAATACCTGCGTTTTTTGTTTACCGAAAACACCGGGCGTACCCTTTCCAACAGGCTTCCGAAATCGGACTTGGCCGTTGTTCACACCATGCCGGAAGAGCGGTACGTGTTTTTCCAGCGATCCTTTCCCGGATGCCGGATGCTCCACTATACGGCGCCGGTAATCACTCATTTTCAGGAAAATAATGACTTGGTAAACGGCAACCGGATGATTATCCACAACCGGAAAGAAGGGATTGACGTGTTTTGTTTTTCGCGCGATCATTTCCTTTTTGCCAATCATTTCCCCTGTTCGCAGCCGGAAGATGCGGTTTATTATGCCTTGTTTGTCTGGAGGCAGCTAAAATTCAATCAACTAAAAGATTACCTCTATATCATGGATACCGGCGACGAACTGGCGGAACGCCTGAGCGACTACGTCCGCAAGGTGGCGCCGGCGCTTCTCAACCGTGCGGTTCCGTTCGAAACAACTGCGTTGTCGTTATGCGAATAGTCAGCGGAAAATATAAAAGCCGGCGCTTTGAGGTGCCGAAATCGTTCAAGGCGCGTCCTACGACCGACTTTGCCAAGGAAAACCTGTTTAACATCATCGCCAACCGGATGGATCTGGACGGCGCAACGGCATTGGACTTGTTTTCCGGGACCGGCAGCATCGCCTTCGAATTGCTTTCCCGCGGCTGCAAGGAAGTTGTTTCCGTTGAAAAAGACGCTGCGCATCACGCTTTTATTGAAAAAGTGAAAGAAAAATTGCAAGACGACGCATTATCTGCCGTAAAAAGCGATGTCTTCCGGTTTGTCGAGTCGAGCATGCAGCCGTTCGATTTTATCTTCGCCGACCCGCCCTACGCCTTGAAAAGGCTGAACGAAATACCGGCGATCATCCTGTCCGGCAGCTTGTTGAAAACCGGCGGCATCTTCGTGCTGGAACATCCCAAGGAATACGACTTCTCCTTATGCCCGGATTTTTCCCAAAAAAGAACCTACGGATCTGTTAATTTCAGCATTTTCATAAAATCATAATTTCGGATTTTATGCTACCTTTGCTTATCCATTTATAAAACAAACAAAATGATGCCAATAAAAAAAGACCGGCTCCTGTGGGCTGATGATGAGATTGACTTGTTGAAACCGCATATCCTTTTTTTGGAAGAAAGGGGATACGAAGTGGTGACCGTTTGCAGCGGGCAGGATGCCGTCGACTGCGTCAAAGAGACGGCTTTCGACATCATCTTTCTGGACGAGAACATGCCCGGACTGAGCGGGTTGGAAACCCTCGCGCTGATCAAGGAGGACTATCCGACCGTGCCGGTGGTGATGATTACAAAAAGTGAAGATGAAGGGATTATGAATCAAGCCATCGGAAGTAAAATCTCCGATTACCTGATCAAGCCCGTAAATCCGAATCAAATCCTGCTTTCCATTAAAAAGAACCTGCATAAGAATCAGATCATTATCGAGACGACATCTTCCGGTTATCAGCAGACTTTTATGAAAATCGGCACGCAGATCAACGAATCGTCTACCATCGACGATTGGAAAGATATTTATAAAAAACTGGTTTATTGGGAACTGGAACTGGAAGAATCGCAAACCGGAATGGCTGACCTGTTGCGTACGCAGAAGTTGGAAGCCAATCAGGTGTTCGGCAAGTTTGTGAAAAAGCATTACGACCAGTGGATTTCCGATCCCAACTGTCCGGATCGTCCCCTGATGAGTCCCGACATCTTCAAGACCAGCGTCTTCCCGCTGCTGGACAACGGCGAAACGGTCTTTTTCATCCTGATCGATAATTTCCGCCTGGATCAATGGCGGGAAGTGAAAGAGGAACTCTCGGAAATGTTCACGTTCAACGAGGATTTGTATTTCTCCATCCTTCCCACGGCGACGCAATATGCGCGCAACGCTATCTTTTCGGGGCTGATGCCTGCGCAGATCGAGCAGATGTTTCCGGATCTTTGGATCGATGAAGAATCGGACGAGGGGAAAAACCTTAACGAGGAACCGCTTATCAAAACGCAAATCGAACGTTTCCGCAAAAAGTTTACCTTTTCTTACCATAAGATAAACGATTCGAACTACGGGGTTAAATTATTGCAGAATTTCAACCAGTTGGATTACACGCAACTGAACGTATTTGTCCTCAATTTCGTGGATATGCTGTCCCACGCCCGCACGGAATCCAAAATGGTTCGCGAACTGGCGTCCACCGAGGCGGCTTACCGTTCTTTGACCCGTTCGTGGTTCAAACATTCTGCGACAATGGAGCTGTTCCGGAAGATTGCGGAAAAAAACTGCAAGGTGATCCTGACAACCGACCACGGCACGATCCGCGTGACGGAACCCGTAAAAGTAATCGGCGACCGGAATACAAACACCAACCTGCGCTACAAGGTGGGAAAAAACCTCGGATACAATCCCAGGGACGTATACGCAATCACCAACCCGCTGAAACTGGGACTGCCGGCGCCCAATGTCAGTTCCAAGTATATTTTTGCGTTGAACGAGAATTTTTTTGCCTATCCCAACAACTACAACTATTATGTATCCTATTATATGAATACATTCCAGCACGGTGGGATTTCGATGGAAGAAATGATGATCCCCCTCATCCAGCTGGAACCGAAATAAGGCGGGATTGTAATGAGGGGATCACCCTTTCCCTCGTACCGCAACGGTGTGATTGGATTACAAATGCGTTTCGCAAAAATCGAAAAAGATCGGAACCGGTCTTCTGAAAACTTCCTGGAAAGAGATTATTGTTTCGGTACGCGCCAGTCCCAACGGCTGCAACTTGGTGTGAATAATGTCCAGCAAGTGTTCGTTGTTTTTGGCAAAGAGTTTTATAAACAAATCGTATTGCCCGGTAGTATAATGACATTCAACTACTTCCGGAATGTCTTTCAAAGCGGCTACCACTTCTCCGAACTGTTCGGGGTTCTTCAGGTACAATCCCATATAAGCCACCGTTTCGTAACCTACTTTGCTGTGGTCGACGGTAAATTCCGAACCTTTCAGAATGCCCAGATTGATTAATTTCTGCACTCGCTGATGGATGGCGGCGCCGGAAACGTTACAGACTCGCGCGACTTCCAGAAAAGGAATCCGCGCATTCGCAATCACCATTTGCAATATTTTCTCATCTAATTCGTCTAATTGGTGGTATCCCATAATTAAAAGTTTATTTAAAATTTTTTTACAAATATAGAAATATTTCCGAATATAATGAATCTTATCTTAGATAAAAATAAATATATGCGTATATTTGTGCTTTCAATTCATCATTAAAAGCATCCGTTTATACAATGAAAAAAATTATTTTATTCGCGTTAAGCCTTATCACATTTCACGCTTGTGCTCAAAAAGAAAATACATACCATATTAAAGGGAAAATCGGCAATTACGACGCGCCTGCCGTCATTTACTTGCAACATGCCGGCGGCAACGAAATCGTATCGCAATCTTCGGCGCTGAAAAAGGGTGTGTTTTCGTTCTCCGGGGAAATCGAATTTCCGGCAGAAGCAAAGCTCACCATCCTTCCGAACGGCGGGCGAATAAACAGTTATCATCCGGACAAAGAATCGTTTGACTTTATTCTTGCGGCGGAAAACATGGAGATCAACAGTTCCGGTTTCCTCCGGGATGCGGTGATCAGCGGTTCGAAAATCAATGCCGACAGGGATCGTTTGCAGGATTCCGTAGCCCTTGTAGTGGAAAAGATGAACCGGTTGATGGATGAAATCCAGCAGGCACCGATCGAATTGGCCAACGACGAAAATTATGTTATCGACGCGCAGTACCGGTACGAAGCCTGCCAGCAGGAAATGCAGGACGTTTATCTTTCTTTTGTCAAAAATAATCCGGATTCGTATATCAGTTTGATGATTATAATGGAATTAGAGCCTCAGATAGGAAATGTCGATACGGTTGACGCTTTATTGCAGGGACTGAAACCCGACATCCGCAATTCCGCAACCGGAAAATTATTTGCCGATAAGATCAAGGTGCATAAAACGACAAGCGTCGGCGCGGTGGCTCCCGACTTCACGTTGGACGATCCGGAGGGGAAGCCGGTTCGTTTATCGGACTTCCGCGGAAAGTACCTCTTGCTTGACTTCTGGGCGAGCTGGTGCGGTCCCTGCCGGCGGGAAAATCCGAATGTAGTGCGGGTTTACAACGCATACAAGAATAAAAACTTTGAGATATTGGGCGTATCTTTAGACGGAGAAGACCAGAAACAGGCATGGTTGCAGGCGATAAAAAACGACAGGCTGACCTGGCCGCAGGTATCCGATTTGCGCGGGTGGAAAAATTCGGTGGCGGTTCAGTACAATATTTCCACGATTCCGCAAAACCTCCTTTTGGATCCCAACGGCGTAATCATTGCCAAAAACCTGAGAGGCCAGGCGCTTCCGGCAAAACTTGCGGAGTTGTTTGATTGATACGGGATTCTACTTATTCTTTTTGGGAGAAAAACATCAGAACCAGTCCCGTCATTTTGAGGGAAATAGCGCTGTAAAAAAGAATTTGATACAGTATCCGGACGGGAAAAACCGTCTTGAAAAGCAGGGATATTAAAATCAGGGCGACCCCCGCCAGAATAAAATACAGCCACAAACCCGGCCGAAATCCTTTGGTTGAAAAAACGGCTGTCAAAAAGAGCATTTTAAGCAGTATCGCAACGCCGAGCAACGCTCCGGAATAACAGCCCGGCGCTCCCAGCCGGTAAGCGATAAACGCCGCAGCTAACATTCCCAATCCGGTAGACAGAAATAACTTTTTATATTTGCGTATCCATTTCATATCGGTACAAAATAGTTTGTGCAAAGGTAGGATTTTCTTTTCAAGCAGGGAAGCGTAAATAATCCTGCGCAATTGTTCGCGAACAAAACCATGTTTTCAACTGAATTCTTTAAATTGTTCGCGAACAAAACCGTGTTTACAACTGGATTCTTTAAATTGTTCGTGAACAAAACCGTGTTTACAACTGAATTCATGCCTCTGGGAACTCCCGAAAACAAAAAAATAAATCGAATTACGTATTAAATTCTTAAAGAGATGCAATTTATAGAAGTAAAAGCGGCTGCGGTGGCGCGGCTTCTTTTGTATTTAAAAGATTTTCACTATTTTTGCGCGGTTTCTTTTAACAAAGCATAGAAACCTATTTTTATAC
>JAIRSN010000132.1 GCA_031255425.1 Dysgonamonadaceae bacterium | reverse complement strand
TTGTAGAATTCCTTTTGCGCCGCCGACATGCTTACGAGCGAGAGGAACATATCAATATCTTCTTCTGAGTTCTTTTGCGGCCAAACGGAGCGACCGTTTTTGTCCCGGATATTGATTATTTTGTAATACCCGATTTTGGGTATGGATTTGGCTTTTTCTATTGCCCTGACAATGCAACAGTCTTTTGCAATGATGTTTCCGTTGAATAAAATACGGTATTTGCCCGATACGGACATGGTAGGTATCAACGCTTCTTCAAGCCACTTCCATTTAACCTTGATGCGTTCCGGATTACGACATTCCTCATCGGTGTCTATGTCGTCAATCAGAATAAAGTCCGGACGAAAATTTTTGTTGCGGGTACCACGTGGTGACTGTCCCGCCCCGATAGCGCGAAAAGAACAGCCACATTGACAGGTAAATTCACCTGTTTCCCATGCGCCGAGTTTCTTTTGAGCGCCATAGTCCTGAATGATGCGGCGGTTTTCTTCGAAGTTCGCCATAAAAGGCAACAGCAGGCGTTCTGCATTGTCAGAGGAGTTGGATATAAGGAGAACGTTGCGTATTTTGCCGGTCAGCGCAAGTTTGCCAATTTCCATCATGGAGCGTGCAGACTTTGCCAACTCGCGAGACCATGCGCGGACTTCGTACCACCGTTCGTGTGACATCAGCCGCCCGGTTGCTCTCTTATGAAAATCGGCAGACTCGCAGGTGTAGTACATGTCGAAATAATACCGAAACCACGCCTCGTCGTCCGCCTCCAGGCGTTTCTTTCTGGCTTCGATTTCAACAGGAGTGTCGTCCAAATTGATGTCAGAACTGCTGCGTATGGATGCAATCAGGTCATCCCAATATTTCAGGGCTTGCCTGTCGTCCGGTGTCAATCGCTTTTTTGCCATTACGCTAATTTTGATTTTACATAGGCGTCCAGCACCGGCGTAATTTCTTTTATGAGCTTCGGCTCATACGTTCGTAGAAATTGAATAAGGCCGCCGAATACGGAGGTTATTTCGGAAAGGCCAAGATCCGCTTGCAAGCCCTTAATGGATATGGTCAGTTTGCGGATCACTTCCGCTTCGGCGGGCATGGCGTACCTTGCTTTATCCTCACGGCCAAGTATGGTGTTTTGAATTTCTGCAAGCTGCCGGTACAGGTTTTTCAGTTGCTCTTCATTAGTCATTGAAATAGATATTTTCAATGTCTCCCAATTCCCGGCATTAATCCATTTATTGACCGTAACGCGTGTAACACCTACCCGCTCGGCTATTTCCGCCTGCGTGAGGTTTTCTTTTGTATAAAGCAACTTTGCCCATTCCTTCTTTTGTCCTATGGTTAAATCTCCCATACCTTCTTTTTTATGCAAAATTGTAGTGAAAAATGCAGTCTAAAAAATTCAATCCGCATGATAACACTTTATGACGTTATCACAGGTTCACAGAATGTTATGATAAAAACTCGATTTGGCTGGCTTAATTAAATCATTCAAATTTGCATCGCAAACGAGCGAAAAAAGTGTCAAAAGAATGAATAAAAATTTTTTTAATATAATCACGTCCGGGGAAACAGCCACTATCTTGATTTATGGCGACATCGGAGACGGCTACTTCAGCGATGTTGGAAGTGGAGTTGTTGCCCGCGAACTGAAAGAAGCGGAAACCTCATATAAGAAAATCGAAGTCAGGATTAACAGTATGGGGGGCGATGTATATGCGGGTATCGCTATTTTCAACGCTTTCCGGAATAGTAAGGCAGATATTAAAATTTTTGTGGACGGCATTGCAGCAAGCATGGCGTCCGTCATAGCTTTGTGCGGAAAGCCGGTGGAGATGAGTAAATATGCCCGCCTGATGATTCATAGCGTCTCCGGGGGGTGTTACGGCACAAAAAAAGACCTGAAAGACGTTATCGAACAGATCGAAGCGCTGGAGGGAACTCTTGCAGATATGTATGCCGAAAAAACAGGGATGACCGCCAAAAAAATCAAATCGTCTTATTTCGATGGCGGCGACCATTATTTAACTGCAGATGAAGCCCTGTCGCTCGGATTTATTGACGGCATCTACGACGCCGATCCGGTTCCGGAGGAAAGCACCCCTGAGCAAATTTATCAATTATTTAATAACCGGCTTCAAAAGCCACTAAATGAGAATCAAATGAATATAGAAGATTTACGAAAACGACCGTTGTTCAAAGATGCAGCAACGGATGCCGATGTTATGCGTATAATCGGAAATTTGGAAACGGAGGCCGGAAAGGTACCGGGACTTACTAACGATGTTACGCGACTGAACGGCGAACTGAAAGTATTTCAGGTCAAAGCGAAAGCGGACGAAGATGCCGCTAAAAAAAAGTTGTTGGACGATGCGGAAGCTGACGAACGCATCAATGCACAAACCCGCCCTGTTTATCAGGCTTTGTTAGACAAAGACCGCGAAAATGGAGAGGCCGCTTTGAAAGCATTAACCCCCAAAAAGCGGGCTGTAACCACCTTAAATAAAAGCGGCGAACCTTTAAACGGCGCGTGGGAAAAAAGACAGGAAGAGATCAGAAATCAATACAAAAATTAAAAAACAATGGCAGTATTAGGCTTAAACACTACGAATTATTCCAGCGAATTGCTGGAAGAGATTCTGACCCTTTCTACCACTCATAACGAACTGGTGGGCAAAGGGCTTATCATGGTTATTCCGGGTGTTCATAAGGCAATATCTATTCCGCGCATCAAAAGCGGAAGCATGTTGCAAAAACAGAAGGAAAACCCGCAAATAGCTAACAGTAAAGGTAACTTTACTTACAGCGAAAAACAACTGACGCCTCACGATATGATGGCGTTCACAGTGTTCAATCCCCGCGCTTTCGAGCATATTTGGAAACCGTTCCAGCCCAAAGGAAACCTCGTATTTACGGAACTTCCTCCCAATATCCAATCTGTATTGATTGGCGAATTGCTCAAACAGACCGAAAAGGAATTGGGCTATCTCTACATCAATGGAGAGTACGAGGAGGGTAACGACGATTCTTTACTTATGAACGGCATCCTTACGCAGGCCGCCTCCGATGATGATGTGGTAAGACTCGCCGTTGGAACTGCCAACACGATGCTTGGGCGGTTGGCCGTGCTTCGCACGGGTATTCCTACCACGCTTCGCAACAACGTGAACCTGCGCATCCTGATGAGTATTGACGACTTCGATACCTACGATGCGGAGCTCACAGCCTTGCATCACAAAGGTGCGGAATATACC
>JAIRSN010000097.1 GCA_031255425.1 Dysgonamonadaceae bacterium | reverse complement strand
TCAATATCATACAGTTGGGACTTCAACAGCCGGATCGCATTGTCCTTGTTCCCGAACTGGGAACGCGACTCGGTGTTTTCGATCACAATCTCTTTCACCTCGCCGGTATCGGGATCTTTGTAATCGTAGTGCAAGCGAACGCCGGTTTCCACCTTGTTGACGTTCTGACCTCCCGCGCCGCTTGAGCGGAACGTATCCCAGGTAATATCCCCCGGATTGACGGCAATTTCAATCGTATCGTCCACCAGAGGCACCACGGCAACCGACGAAAAAGAAGTCATCCGTTTGCCCTGCGCATTGTAGGGCGATACCCGGACCAGCCGGTGGACGCCATTCTCGCTTTTCAGGTACCCAAACGCATAGTCGCCCTCTATCTGCAAGGTAACGGATTTGATGCCGGCATCGTCGCCGTCCAACCAATTGGTGACGGTCACTTTATAACCCTTGCTTTCGCACCAGCGGCTGTACATGCGATAGAGCATCTCCGCCCAATCCTGCGCCTCAGTGCCGCCGGCGCCGGCATTGATCTTCAAGACAGCGCCCAGGTGGTCTTCCTCCGAACGAAGCATATTCTTCAACTCCAGATTTTCAAGCAAACGGAACGCCTGCCGGTAAGCCTCATCTACCTCCTCTTCGGTCGTGATGCCCTCTTTCTGAAAGTCGAACGCCAACTGCACCTCTTCGGCCGCCGACCGGACCTCGTTGTACGCCACAATCCAGGACCTGATCTCGCGAACCTTCCGCATCTGCTCTTCCGCCCGCTTCGGATCGTCCCAGAAATCAGGCGCCTGCGTGCGCAGTTCTTCTTCCTCTAATTGAATGGTACGGGTATCGATGTCAAAGGTACCCCCTCAGCGCAGACTCGCGCTCCAATACTGCTCGTAATTGGTCTGTCGTTATCATTTTAGTAAGTTTATAGATTATAAATTGAACGAAAAGGCATTGCTTTTCCCTTTGCAACTCGCAATTTTTATTTGCCTGCAAAGATAATTATTTAAAGTGGATATTGAAAACAACCAGTTCCGACTGCGTGCCGACGCGGAAAGGCGGTCCCCACAACCCCAGGCCGGAGGACACATACAGATGCGTATCCGCTGTTTGCCGGTATCCGTAGCCGAGCGCATACACCTTGTCGACAAGGAGATTGAGGGGCCACAGTTGCCCGTTGTGCGTATGTCCGGAAAATTGCAGGTCGATGCCGTTTGCCTCGGCTTCTTCCGGGTGAAAAGGTTGATGATCCAGCAGGAACAACGGCTGGGACGAATCGGTTTGTGCAACCAGGCGACTCAGCGGTTGCCGGCTGCCGCCTTCGCGGTCGTTGCGGCCGATAATCCAGAAGCTGTTTTCGACGCAGGCTACGCTGTCGATCAACAAGGTCATATCCGTCTTCCGGAGAAATTCCATCCCCGCCTCGATGCCGCTCAGGTACTCGTGATTGCCCAAACAAAAGTAAACGCCCAGGGGAGCCTCCAAGCGGTTGATCTCCTCCTGCATCTCCTCCTTGCGAAGCGGCAAAACATTATTGTCGATCAGGTCGCCGGCGATCAGAATCAAATCGGGATGCTGACGGTTGACGAGTTGCACGTACTGTTGCAATCGCTTCTTATCAATGGCTACGCCCAGATGCATGTCGCTGAGGGCAACGACCTTCAAATCCCTGTATTTGCCCCCGGACTTGGAAATGACAATCTCCTTCTCCACCAGCGCCGGATGCGTAAACCGGTGGTAGCCAAACAGCAGGACCGCCAGCACAATCAGGTAACCCGAAACAACCTGAATCCGGCGAAACGGAAGCATCCGCGGAGCGAAACGAAAGAAACGGCTTAGCCCGTAAATCAAATCGGTCGCCAAAAAATACAGCGTAAGGTAAAGCATCGCCGCCAGCCAGACGGTTCCTATAAAGTAGAAGATTTTCTGCCATCCCATCGGAAGGACGTTTCTCCCAAGCATGGCAATAATAAAGGAACTGTAGAAAACAAAGTAGACGGAAGCGTAAATCGCTTTCGCAAACCGGACGCGAGGCAGCGCCGCCCGTCCCCTGAAAAAAAGATACGCATTAACGAGGGTGTGAATTAAAAAGACAAGAATAAAAAAAATCATCATTATTTGGGTTTATCGCTTTAAAGTATCCACGTCGTTCACAATCATTTCGATGGCATTGGAATAGAAAATATAATCATCCATCGTCTGATTCGACTTTAATCCGTGGGATGTAATAATCTGGTCGCCCCTTTCGATGCGGACGAACTTGTCGGTGTAGATAGAGTTGCGCGAGGATGCCGGCTCGCTTCGTTTCCAGAACAGTTCGGAGGTTTCAAACTTATCGCCTTGCTGGTTGACAATGTACACGTTTCCGATCAGTTTCCACAAGTCTTTGTCTTCAAAGTAGTATGCCGTATCGGATTGCACGCTTCCGACAACGTTGAAAAGGGAATCGAATTTTTCCAGGTAAATCCCCTTCGGGAAATGCCAGTAGGACACGTTTTTCTTTGAATAGACATCCCAGACCTTGGTTTGCAGGCTGTAACGGGTAACGCCGGAGTCGGAGATCAACGACGAAATGTCTTCCGCGTGCGTCAGCGGCAACGCCTCGGCATCGACCTCGACCGTCGACACCTTGCCTTTGCTCTGCGTGCAGGACACGATCCACAGGCAACCCAGGATGAAAAGTATTATTGGAGTTTTCGTTTGAAGAACCACAGTTCGTTGAACGTATAGCTAAGTGTGAACTTGAGGTATTGCTCGTCCAGCAGCTCCTTCACCTTCGGGCGAAGAACCGAATATTCAAGGGCTAAGTTGAGGAACGACCGTTTGTCGATCATCGGAATCCCCACGCCCAGCGACACGCCGTATTCGTTATAACCGGAGCCTTTGGCTTTTACGTAAGCATCCGAATAATGAGCGCCTGCCCGGTAGTGCAGTTTCCGGGTATATTCCGCGCCCACATTTATTTTTATCCGGTTGAACAAGGTATCTGTTTTATCGTAGAATTTGGCGCCCGCCCACCGCTGGTACTGAACGTCGGCGCCCGCCGTCCATTTGTTTATTTTGCGGTAGCTTATCCCGACGGCATACGTTTCGGGCAACTGGAAGACGGAATCTTTCGTTGCGCTTAGCCGCGGCGTCCCCGTCAGCACGCCGTTGTTGTCGTAATTGGTTTCGCCGGTCATCACCTTCGCCCCGAATCTGGTTTTGGGAGTATATACCGCGCCCAAAACAACTTCTTCGCTTTTCCCGATGGGATGCACATATTGGAATCCGGCTTCGTAAGTCACGCCGCGCGCACGCAGGGTATCGCTCCACGAAACGGTATGCGTTCCTTCTATATTAAACAGTATCGATTTGTTGTGAATCAGATCCCCGAACAGGTAACCGACATTCGCCCCCAGGGAAAAGCGGTCCAGTATCCGGTAGGAAAGCGTTGTGTAGACTTTGTTCAGCCCCCCCTTTCCGCTGTAGGTGGCATAACTCTTTTGGGCGGTCTGGCGGGCGTCTTCCACAAACTGGTAGCCCACGTAAGACACCGGTTCGAATCCGATTCCCATGCCCAAGCCTTTGGCCAATGGGAACTGTAAAGCAAGGTATTCTATCCCTGCATTGTATTTTTTCACCTGTTTTGCGCCTTCTTTGAACCATCCTGCCTGCCCTTTCAATCCGAAGTCCATCATAAAGGTCATGGAGTCGATCGCCGAAAAAGACGCCGGGTTCAACGGATTAATTATCCGGGGATTTCTCAATCCGTATCCGATTCCGCCCATTCCCCGTTGCGCGGCGAAACTTTGGTCGGCGAGTTGCCCGTATCCATAACGGGTATAAGGAGAGTTTGTATTGTTGCTTTGTGCCAGTGAAAACGAGGGGAGCATACACAGCAGGCAAAATAAAAGGAAAGAAGAAAATGAACAGACTGCCGTTTTCATTTCCTTCCCCTTTTTTATTTCTTTTATTTCTTTCATTTTAATTGTTTGTTCAAGATTTCGTTCAGCCCTTTAAGGACTAAATTTCCGTCTGCAAAGATGGCACTTTTTAGTTTGCTTTCAAAATAAAAAGCATATCCGCCTGTTAAAAAAGTAAAAACATTGTGACTTTTTTCATACTCCATTATATAGGCATCCAGTTCGCGGACAATTCCTCCCATCACCCCCGAACGGATAGCGGTTTCCGTATCGTAACCCAAGGCAGGCGCGTCGCCCGACTCGTTTATCAGGGGCAATTTTCCGGTAAACTGATGCAGGGCTTTGAATCTCAGGTTCGGGCCGGGAGAGATATTTCCGCCTTTGTAGACGCCCTTGCTCGTAACGAAATCGAATGTAATGGCGGTGCCGACATCAATGATCAAAAGATTGGTACCCGGTTTTTGTTTCCGGGCGCCGGCAGCGGCGGCTATCCGGTCCATTCCCAGCGTTTGAGGCGTTCTGTAATCAATGGCCAGGGGCAACGGAAGTCGGTGATTCATTTCATAGAAAGCAGGCAATGCGTCCGACAGAAAGACATTCACCGCAGAATCCTCTTTTGTCACGGTACAGAGGATGCCTGCCTGGGGACGAAATTTTTCTATCACAGGACGCAACACGGCTTCATTCAAGTCGGCTGTCTGGAAGATTCTTATCAACCGGCCGCCGTCGAACAAAGCGATTTTATTCTTCGTATTTCCTTGATCAATAATTAGGTTCATGTCTTTTGTTTCGTTTGCAAAAGTACATAGAATTCGTTAGATTAAAAACCCGGCGGCGGGTGGCGGACACGCAGTGTCTTTTATATTTTAATGAGGCACGGTGTATCTACTTGGCTGCGGTGTCTTATTTTATAATGCGTTTGCCCTGACTTTTTCCCCTCGAGCGCTTGCAATTTCAAAAACTCTTTTTACCTTTGCGGTGTCATAATAATGAATAAATAATTAAATAATGAAGATTGTTTCTACATACGGATTATTGCTCGGTCT
>JAIRSN010000009.1 GCA_031255425.1 Dysgonamonadaceae bacterium | reverse complement strand
TGGCAACGCACCTGCTTCACGATGGACGAAAAACGTTCGGAAAGCGTCACCAAGGTGTTTGTCCAACTGTATAACAAGGGGCTGATCTACCGCGGTGTGCGGATGATCAACTGGGACCCTGCGGCGAAAACGGCGGTCTCGGACGAGGAAGTGAATTACAGGGAACAGCGTGGGAAGCTGTATTACCTCCGGTACAAAATTGTGGGGGAAGACGGCTACGCTGTCGTCGCAACGACCCGCCCGGAGACGATACTGGGCGATACGGCGGTGTGTATCCACCCGGACGACCCGAAGAACGCGCACCTGAAAGGCAAGAAGGTCGTCGTCCCGATAGCCGGGCGCGAGGTTCCGATTATCGAAGATGAATACGTCGACCGGGAGTTCGGCACCGGTTGCCTGAAAGTGACGCCCGCCCACGACGTCAACGACTACCTGCTGGGCGAGAAATACGGCTTGGAAATCCTGGACATCTTCCATGAAGACGGCACGCTGAATCAACTCGGATTGCAATACGAAGGCAAAGACCGCTTCGAAGTCCGGGCGCTGATCGAGGCAGACCTGACGTCCGCCGGGCTGATGGAGAAGGTAGAAGCCTACGAAAACAAGGTGGGTTTCTCCGAAAGGACCCACGTGCCCATCGAACCCAAATTGTCCATGCAATGGTTCCTGAAGATGGACGGCTTGGCAAAGCCGGCGCTGGAAGCCGTGATGAACGACACGATCCGGTTCTTCCCCGCCAAGTTCAAAAACACCTACCGGCACTGGATGGAGAACATCAAGGACTGGAACATCTCCCGGCAACTGTGGTGGGGACACCGCATCCCCGCGTGGTTTCTGCCGTCGGGGGGCTACGTCGTAGCCGGAACGCCGGAAGAAGCCCTGGCGCTTGCCCGCCGGAAGTCGGGCGACGCGGCGATGCAACTGTCCGACCTGCGGCAGGACGAAGACACGCTCGACACCTGGTTCTCCAGTTGGCTGTGGCCAATCTCCGTGTTCGACGGCATCAACGAGCCGCACAACCGCGAAATCGACTACTACTACCCGACCGCCGACCTGGTGACCGCCCCGGACATTATCTTCTTCTGGGTGGCGCGGATGATTATCTCCGGATACGCGTTGCGGCAGGCGCCCTGCTTCCGCAAGGTGTATTTCACGGGGCTTGTCCGCGACAAGTCGGGACGCAAGATGAGCAAATCCCTGGGCAACTCGCCCGAACCCTTAGACCTGATTGCCGGCTACGGCGCCGACGGCGTACGCATGGGGCTGATGCTGGCGGCACCGGCGGGCAACGATATTCTGTTCGACGAAACGCTCTGCGAACAGGGGCGCAACTTCAACAATAAGATATGGAATGCCTTCCGTCTGGTCAAAGGCTGGGAAACCGCGGCGATTCCCCAACCGGAACCGGCGGCGATTGCCGTCCGCTGGTTCGAGGCGCAACTGAACCGGACCATCGAAACGCTGAACGACCTGTTCGACAAGTACCGCCTTTCGGAAGCCCTGATGGAAGTCTACAAGCTGTTCTGGAACGAGTTTTCCGCCTGGTACTTAGAGATGGTCAAACCCGCTTACGGGCAGCCGGTCGACCGGGCAACCCACGAGGCAACGCTGCACTTCTTCGACCTCTTATTGCGATTGCTCCATCCCTTTATGCCTTTTATTACGGAAGAATTGTGGCAGGCGCTGTCGCCCCGGAAAGACGGCGAAAGCCTGATGATTGCCCTGCTGCCGGCGCCCCGGCACGGTTCCGGGGAAGAACCGGCGGCATTCGAAGAAGTCAAAGAGATTATCTCCGGCGTGCGCACGGTGCGGTTGCAGAAGAACATCCCCCAACGGGAATGCCTGACGTTGCAGGTGCTGGGGGCATACAACCGCCGGTACGACCCGGTGATCCTGAAGATGGCGCACCTCTCCGGCATCGAGCCGGTAGCGGAAAAGGCGCCGGATGCCGTTTCGTTCCTGGTGGGGACGACGGAGTTTGCCGTTCCCTTGGGAAACAGCATCGAACCGGAAGAAGAATTGATCAAGCTGGAGAAAGAGCTGAGCTACCACCGGGCGTTTCTGGCGTCGGTTCTCCGGAAGCTGGGCAACGAAAGTTTCGTGTCCAAAGCGCCGGAGAAAGTCATCGAGCTGGAGCGCAAGAAACAGGCGGATGCCGAAAGCAAGATCAAGTCGTTGGAAGAAAACATCCAGGCACTCCGATGAAAGCCCTCGTCCTTCCCCTGTTGCTGATTGCCGCCTCCTGTACCGGTGTATACCGGATGACGATTGAGGTGCAGGAACCGGCGCCGGTGACCCTGCCGCCTGACATTGCCGGCATCCTGCTGGTAGACAATTCGGCGCAGCAGGCAGGTTCGCAAGGCGTTGTGCTGACATACAACGGCAAGGCGGTTCCGGACTACGCCCTGCATCCGGATTCGGTTCTCCGGAACACCCTCTTATCTTCGTTGCAACACCTCCACGCGGCGCAGTTTTTCAACACGGCTTCCCTCTACAACCGGGCGGTGCGGGACGATAAGGAGTGGATGACGACGATTCCCCTTCCGGAGGAGTTCCGGGCGGCTGCCTTTGAAAAGCCCGACATCGACGGCATCGTTTCGATCGACCGGAGCCTGCTGAAAGTAGAAGGGTTGATCAAGAACAACAGCCTCCACCCGGGTTTCGGCGCCTCCACCTACGTTGATTTCCGGACGACACTCCACCTCACATGCAGCATCTACCTGTACGGCGGCGAAACACCGCCCGCCACCTTTACGGTGACCGACAGCCTGAACTACAAAAGCACCCTTTGGGGCGATTCGCTGTTCTTCTTCAACGAGTTGCCCGGACTGCTGCTCGACGAGTTGGCGTACCGCACCGGCGAAAGCCTCGCCGCCCGCATCACGCCCTCGTGGACCCTGCGGGAGCGCACCCTCTACCGGGGACCGGACGCCCGGATGCAGGAAGCCTTCGCTTACGCAAAAACCCGCCGCTGGGACGTAGCCGGCTCGCTGTGGCTGGCGGAGTGGGACAAGAGAACCAAGCGCCGCGACAAGGCGCGCATCGCCAACAACCTCGCCGTTGCCAACGAAATGCGCGACCAACTGGAAACCGCCCTCCACTGGGCGGAACAAGCCCGGGCATACGCTGCGCCCGGCTCTGCCGAACAAACGCTCGCCGGTGAGTATGCGGAAAGCCTGCAACAACGCATGCAGGACAGCCGTTTACTGGATATTCAATGGGGAAAATAACCGGCGGGTTCGTGCCGCCGGCAATAGAAAAGGGACGCTTCAGTAAGCGTCCCTTTTTTCGTGCGGAGATCCGGAACGGTCAATTTTGGGGATCTTGCTTGCAGCGCACGCTACCCATCAGTATACGGGGATAACCCATCCATCCTAAGCCGTCAGTCCCCGCGGAGGGGTCATTGTTGCCCATACCGAAAATATAGGAAGCGGCAACGGTACCGTCATAGATATTGCTCGCGACTGTACTCGTCCAGAAAATGGCATTTGCACCGTTATGTTGTTCATCCCTTATAACAAGCAGCGCGTCGAAGCCGCCGTCCGTCGCAGGCTTGCTCCAGCCATTGCTTGCCACTCCGTAATTAGCCTGCCGGCTCTTTATTTTTGCACCTACTAAAGGTATTATATTCCCCTGCATTACTTCGAACTCCGGGTCGACCTCTTCGTATGCTTCGTCCCATTCGTCCGCTGTGCCCGCAGTGGAATAGTTGCCTGCATCGGTATGAATCTCTTTAATTAATGCAAAGCATTCCTTCATCGTCGGCACATGCCACCCAACCGGGCAGATTCCCTGGCAAGGCGGGTTATGCTCTGTTACATTGATTTCGTCGACGCCGCTTACCCCGGTGCGTCCCGTTACGGTTTCCCAAGGATACCACAGTCCGTATTCCGGATGAGCAGTAAAAACATCTTCGTCGTAGTTCGGATAGGCATAGCTAGTTGTTTCGCCCGCCCCCGAACTACCGTATAAGTATAAGCCCGTGTTGTACCGCAGGTTCTGGGTCATCCACGTACCGGCAGCGCCGAAGTTGCCGGTGCTGTATACATTGCCGTCCCGGGTATCGAGAAAGGTACTGGCGAGCGGTTCCTCCGGAACGCTGCTGAGCGATGTCCACGAAGTGCCGTTCCACAGGTAAATGCCCGGTCCTTCCAGCACATCTCCGGTATTGTAGACAATCATGCCGGTAGCCGTTTGCTTTACCGCTGCCATATCGATGCCCTCTCCCGCCGTTACCAGCACCAGCTCGCCGGCATCGTCGGTCAGCGCCACATTCGGCAGCAGCAGCCCCAGATTGCTTTGGCGCCCGGATGCCAGGTCCAGGATAGCCGCCGCGTGCGGGCTTTCGCTCCCCGTTCCGCCGATCAGCACCTGCGCATTTACACTTGCTGCGACCGTCACCGCAAGCGCCAGCATCAAAAACAATGGTTTCTTTTTCATCCTTTTCATTCTTACTTTTTATTATTATTTATTTGTTTACCGGTTAATTAAATCCGGCGCCGGTAAAGGCAACCACCTAATAAACATGAGAACAACTTTGTTTTTTTACAGCGATAAACAGGGAGCGCGAAGGATTCGCTTGTGCCCGAAAGTTGCCTTTGCCATTGCCGGATATTTTGCCGTTTATCTCATCCGGTCTGAGACGGACATCTCATTCGGTCTGAGATGAGCATCTCATTCGGTCTGAGACGGGCATCTCATTCGGTCTGAGATGGGCATCTCATTCCGGATGAGATAAACGTTCTATTTGGTTACCGTAAGCACACGGTCAAACACGGCGGTGCGCGGTTGCTTGAGCAGGTGCCGCTGGTCGTTGGAGAACTGCGTCGTAATTTCCAGCTTGTAGGCAGCGGGAGCCAGGTCCGGAATCAGAATCATCACTTCCGAGGGATTGTTGATAATAATATCGGCAGGATCGACGGGAAAGGTCGCTCCCGCATAATTTTCGCTGCGGAAAAGGATACCCACGCCCGGTTCGTCGCCGGCGACCTTAATCTTGTGCCCGGTGATTTTCAGGTTGCGTCCCGGGGTCAGAAGGTCGTCGACCGAGCCGGTTTTCATATCCGTTACCTGCGCAATCACGGCGCCCGCTTCCGCCATGCCGAGAATCTCGACCGTAATCGCCGGCAGCTCCTTGCGCAGTTCGGCGCCCTGTTGAAACTCCACCAGTACGCGGTGTTTTTCGGGACTGAAATGTTCCAGGGGGCTGTCGAACGTCCCGCGGACGTGTACCGAGGCGGTAAACCAGCCCGTGTTAATCGAGAATCCGTCGCAAAGACGGTAAGCCATTTCTTTCAACCAGAGGTTGGTAGCATGTTCCATAGCCGCAGCGGAAACGTCGGCTCCGCCGCGCAAAACGGCGGATTCCGCAATATCCTTTACGCTCAACGACACTTCGGAATCAACTCGTGCGACCAGGTCGCTTGGATTTTCTTTTGTCAAAGGGTTATCATACAGATACGCTTTGATGCGATGCAAAATATTTGCCATAACAATTTCTATTTATTTAAGTTTGATAATTGAAAAGCCTGCCGCTGCACGTTCGACATCGCAGTCGAGGCACAACGCCCAGGCGGAGTTTGTATATAAATCTTTTCTTTTCGAAGAACGGTATTGTTGCCTGCCGGGAAAATATTTGTTAGATTCGCACGCGCGCGTATAATTACAGCGCGTGCTCCTGTGTGTGTGTGTGTGTGTGTGTGTGTGTGTGTGTGTGTGTGTGTTTAAGAAAATATCCGGACGCTGCAAGTGTTGCAGTGTTAATTATCTTAAAATTTTCGTAATAAGCGGGTATTCTCATTGTTTACTTCGTCTGTTATATAAATGTGGCATCAAAGATACATGTTTTTTTAATAAGTGCAAGTGTTAG
>JAIRSN010000050.1 GCA_031255425.1 Dysgonamonadaceae bacterium | reverse complement strand
GCCGTCTTCCGGTTTGCTTTCCGGGCGGCGTCTTGCATCTGCCGGATCAGGTAGCGGTGCCCGAGGTGAACGCCGTCGAAGAAACCGACCGTAGCGATGGTTTCCTGTTCGATGGCAGTAGATTCGTTGATGTGTATAATGTCCATGCACCGGGTTATTTGCGGGGTGTTAACGGAATGGCGGACGAGAAGGGATGCAGCAGGTTCCTGTGCGACGAGAGGTTCGCCTCTGCCGCCCCGATCTTGAGCTTTGCCTTAATCTTAAGCGGGATATGATTCTTGTCGTCGCTGATCCATATTTCGATTGCGTTCTTCGATTCGGTGAATACTTCATTGGCGACGTCGACGGCGAACCGCAATGCCTTGTATCCGGTGCCGCTTTTCCGGACGACGGCTTGCCCCTGGTATTTAATCAGGACATTCACCTTCTTTTCGCCCAGAAAGGTTGCCACCGTAAAAGACTGCTCGTAACGGAGCTGCGCATAGTCCAGCGTGCGGATAAAAAGGAAGATGTTCAGCAGGTCGTAGCCCGGCAGGTCGGAACGGATCACCGTGTCCATCCGGACTTCGCCCTCTTTGATGCGCTTTACGCTTACTTCCGTGGCTGACTGCCCGTGTTTCAGCATCCGCAGTTCTTCCGTGAGGTGCGAGCCGCCCTCGTTCACGTTCCGGATATGGTACAAGGGCGTTATGCCGGGGACGCTTGCATACGAACGGAGCGTGTCACGGATCCTGTAAATCTTGTCGAAAAAAGAATTGGTACGGAAGCTCAAGGTTGATTCCAGTGCCTGCTCCCGGTCGAAGGTAGTCGCTTTCAGGCCGTACTTAGCCGTTCCGCCTTTCATGTCCACGATTCCGTATTTGTACCGGATGTCGTAATGCAACTCCTCGCCCGCCTGAGAGAACAGGTCTTGTGCCTGCATGGGAGGCGTTGCCAAAAGGCTCCAGCACAACGAGAGGCAAAACAGCCGGACGAGTCCCTCAGAACGGAGATGCCCCCGGCATTCCGGGCGCCCTTTGGCTGCGCGCGCCGCCTGTATTTGAATTTCTTTGCTGATCATTTCTGCTATTCTCGTTTCTTTTAGGTTGCTTTTCCTTTGGTTTATTCCTGGTGATTTCGAGCGGCTTTTGTTTCTCCACCGGAAGATCCGTTACATTCCACGCCTGTTCCCATTCGCCCATAAACTCTTTCAGTTCGAAAGCGGCGGGATGATAGTAAACAGCTTCGGGTTGCTGCTTTTCCGCATAGTTCCCGGTATCCCATTCGCCGTTGCCGTTCCGGTCGTCTACATAACGCAGGTAGTACTTGCCCGGGCGAAGGTTCTCGAAAACCAGTTCGCCGTCGATTAGCGACGACTTCCGGACGACCTTCTCGCCGCCGTCCAACAGCAGCCCGAAGCCTTGCCCTTCGATTCCTTCCAACCGGATGTACAGATGCCCGTAGCCGTCTTCCTGCCTTGTTTTGAAGTTGGTTTTTATCGAATCGTTCCATTTGTTATAAATGCTGAAGACCGCGGCGGAATCGATGCTGACCCGGTATTCCTGGGCGTAGGTCCACGGGGAATCAATGTAGTAGACGCGCGGGTTAAGGGCGTCCCGCACAACAGGGAAGTCCCGCTTTTCCCACAAGGAATCTACTTTCTGTTGAATATGGATCAAGTGCGGGCCGAAATGCAGGGGCGGCTCGGAGAACGTAATCTTCACCGTGTCGTAGACTTCCAGTGTCCCTGCCGGCGTGATGTTTACCTTCAGGAAATCCGGCTCCGCTTCCTTTCCCTTTTCCCTTTTGGGCGCCTCTCTCTTCTTGTGAATCAGCTTCAGGGTATCGGTCATCGACACTAATTCCTGGAGCGTATCGTGGGCGCAGTAGTCCATCTTTATTAGCAGGGTGTCCCGGCGGTAGATAAGCGAGTCGGAAATCCAATAAGTCAGTACCTTCCGGTCCGGCGACTGCTCCAGGACATACCATCCGGCGCCGGGTTCCTCCCCGCCGGTCAGGGAAATGTCCGGCAGCGGCTCCGCCTCCGAATTGAACGTCACCACGAATTGAGCCGAATCCACCCGCTCTGCCTTGGACAGGTACTGCAAGTGGAAATCTTCCTTGAACAGCCGGAGCGTGACGTTATCGGGCAAAAAGCGGTTGTAAGCCACCTCACGGATGCTTTCCACCGTCAGGCTGTCCTTCCAGACCGTGTCCATGCGGACGGCTGGCTCGAAAGACGGAACGACAAGCGAATCGCCGAAGGCAACGGGCTCGCCCGGCGAATCGAATTGAAAGTCGCGGTTGGCGTCGCCCAGTGCAAAGATACGGTAGGTTCCCGGCGCAACGTTCCGGATCCAGAACTGCCCGCGTTCGTTGGTTTGCGAGGTTCGCAGGAAGGGAAGGGAGGTAAATGCCGTGTCCGACAAATCGGAATGAATGCCGACCAGGATGTTGGGCATGGGCTCCAGGTCTTCTGCATTCAACAGCAAGCCGGAAATCACCAGCGAATCAACCACATCGCCGGTGGAGAAAGCAAACGTATAGCCCTCCAACGCGTTTTTCTCATTATTGTCTACAATCCCGTCCGTGAAGTCGAACGTGTAGGTGGTATGCGCTATCAGCGAGTCTTTCAGTTCCACGGTGATCTTCTTCCCGACGGCTTTAATGTCCGGCGCCTTTTTCTGCGGAGGGGTGATGATCACTTTCTCCGACGGCTTCTCGATCAAGATATATTCATCGAAAAACAACGTGATCTTGTTCCGGTCGAACCGGGTCGTATTCGGGAGCGGATCGCTTTTCAGAAACCGGGGCGGCTCGACGTCGTAATCGCCCCCCGCGGGAGAACCCATGCTGGCGCAGGCATAAAACCCGCAAGCCAACAGTAAAAGGAGTACCGTTGCCAAAAGCGCCTGCTCTATCCGGTGAAAAATTTTCATGCGTATATCATTATTCACTGAACAGCAAATGTACGAAAAAATTCCGGGCTAATCGCCAATCAGCGGGTTTTTTGCTCAACAGGGCGTGACGGCAGACGGCGGCAGGCAGCGTTCCAGCAGAACGACATTTTCCACGTGGTGGGTGTGGGGAAACATGTCTACCGGCTGGACTTGCGTCACTTTGTATTTGACGCTCAGGAGATTCAAATCGCGTGCCTGGGTCGCGGAGTTGCAACTGACATAGACGATTTTCTGCGGCCCGGCGGACAGGATAACGTCAATCACACCGGTGTGCATTCCCGCGCGGGGCGGGTCGGTAATCAGGACGTCCGGATGCCCGTAGCGTTGGAGGAAGGCGGCGTTCAGCAAGTCCTTCATATCCCCTGCAAAGAAGAGGGTGTTGGTGATTCCGTTCAGTCCGGAATTGACCTTTGCGTCCTCGATTGCTTCGGGGACATATTCGATTCCGATGACCTGCTTCGCTTGCCGGGCGATGAAATTGGCGATGGTCCCGGTTCCGGTGTAGAGGTCGTAGACCCGTTCGGTTCCGGTGAGGCACGCCATCCGGGCAACGATCCGGTAGAGGTTGTGCGCCTGCTCGCTGTTGGTCTGGTAGAAGGACTTGGGTCCGACCTTGAAACGCAGGTCGCCCATTTGCTCCAACAGGTGGTCTTTTCCTTTAAAGACGAGTACTTCCTGGTCGAGGATGGTGTCGTTTGCCTTGCTGTTGACTATATAGAGCAGGGAAGTGATTTCGGGGAATGTATCGGCGAGGTGCTGCATCAGGCGATGGATCCGGTCCGGTTCGTGCGCGAAGAACACAACGATGACCATGACCTCGCCGGTTGTGGACGTGCGGATCATCAGGTTGCGCATCAGTCCGCCCGGGTTCCTGAAGTCGAAGAAGGGGTAATCGTTCCGCAGGCAAAAGTCCCTTACCGCCAACCGGATGGCGTTGGAAGGCTCCGCTTGCAGGCGACATTCGCGGATGTCCAGCACCTTGTCGAACATTCCGGGGATGTGGAAGCCCAGGGCGTTCCGGTCGTCCAGCTCCCGGTCCGACTGTACCTCTTCCAAGGTCATCCAACGCTTGTTGGAAAAGGAATATTCCAGCTTGTTGCGGTAGTCTTGCGTCTTTTCCGAACCGAGTATGGGCGACACTTCCGGCAGCTCCAACTTGCCGATGCGGAGCAGGTTGTCCGTCACCTGCTGTTGCTTGTAGCGAAGCTGCGCGGCATAGGGGAGTATCTGCCACTTGCAGCCGCCGCAGGTTCCGTAATGCTCGCAAAAGGCTTCCGCCCGTTCGGAGGCGTATTGGTGGAAATAAACCGCCCGTCCTTCGGCGTAACTGTTCTTCTTGCGGGTCAACTGCACATCTACGATGTCGCCCGGCACGGCAAAGGGGATGAAGACCACCTTATCGCCGTGTTTGGCAATGGCTTTGCCTTCGGAGGCGATGCCCGTGACCAGCAGTTTTTCGATCACCGGTAATGTTTTTTTATTCCTCACTGTTTATCCTTTTTTATTCTTAATAACAGACAGCGCGATGTAGGCCACTACCGACAGGCTGATTCCAGCCAACGGCATTGCGAGCAGGGCGGATACGCCCAGCAACAACAGGGAGAGCAGGATAAGGGTGTAAGCCCAGCGGTTTGCCTTCCATTCCAGGCTTTTGAACTTCAACGAGAACATCGGCACCTCCGAAACCATCAGCCAGCAGGCAACGGAAAGGCAGGCGAGGACAGCCGCCACCAGCAGCGCGGGCGGAACGGCTACATAATAATGAAGCGACGGAATGAACGACGCCCAAAAAAGGCTGTTGGCAGGCACGGGCAATCCCAGGAAAGAAGTTGTTTGCCGCGTATCGACATTGAACTTAGCCAGCCGCAAGGCAGCAAAAGCCGGCAATGCGAAGGCGAAAAAAGCAAGCGGCGGAATCCCCATCGTATACGACAGGTGATCGAGGTAAACGTACACGATGCAGCCGGGGGCAAGCCCGAAACTGATGACATCCGCCAAAGAGTCCAGCTCTTTGCCCGTGTTGGAACAGGATTTCAGCAAACGTGCCGACAGGCCGTCTAAGAAGTCGAAGATAGCGGCAAGCACAATGAACGCCAGCGCGCCGAGGTAACTGTCGAACCGCAGCGCCAGGATACACGCCAGGCATCCTGCAAAAAGATTCAGACAGGTGATAAAATTAGGTACGTTTTTCATACGGGTTATTTTAGTTGGGCGATAACCGTTTGGTTACCATAAACCTTCTGGTCTATTTCCACTTTGATGTCAGCCGTTAGCGGCAGGAAGAGGTCGACACGCGAGCCGAATTTGATAAATCCCAACTGTTCGTTGATATGGCACAGTTGCCCCACTTGGGCGTAGGTGACAATGCGCCGTGCCATAGCTCCCGCGATTTGCCGCACCAGCACCCGTTCGCCGTTTTCCCTTTCGATAACGACGGTAGAGCGTTCGTTGTCGATGCTCGACTTGGGCAGGTAAGCCGCCCTGAACCGCCCGTTCTGATGCGAGAAATGGACAATCTTCCCATCGGCCGGAATCCAGTTGACATGCACATTGGTGATTCCCATAAACACGGAGACTTGTATCCTTTGCTCGTGGAAGTATTCGTTTTCGTACACTTCTTCCACCACGACCACCGTGCCGTCGGCAGGCGAGACGACGATGCCGTCCGGGTCGCCGGTAAAGATGGAGCGGGGGTTTTTGAAGAAATTGAGGACAACGCAGAACACGAACAGCGATACCAGCAGTATAAAGTAGAACAGTATGATTTTGGAAGCGTACAGGTAGAACACTACGTTCAACAGTACCAGTAAGATAAAGGCAGTAACTATAATCTTGTATCCCTCTTTGTGAATTCGCATGTTACAAACTAAATAGTAATCTTGTGGCGGCAAAGGTAGGACAAATAATTGATAATTGAAAATTTTTGTGTACGTTTGCAGACTAAAAAACATCCGGTATATGGGCTATTACAACAACAACCGCTTTATGAGTGCAATCCCCCCGGTCACCCGGAACCTCTTGGCGATCAACGTCCTGGTGTGGCTGGCTTGCCTTGTTTTCGAGGCGCTGCACATCAACCTGACAGGCATACTGGGGCTGCACTATTTCCAGGCAAGGGGATTCTACCTCTACCAGTTGGTCACGTATATGTTCACGCACAGGGAATTGACCCATCTGTTTTTCAACATGTTCGCCCTCTTTATGTTCGGCGGGCTGATTGAACGCACCTGGGGCGCGAAGCGTTACCTGGCGTATTATATGGTGACGGGCATCGGCGCCGGCGTGGTGCAGATGCTGGTTTCTTACCTTCATATCCGCTCGGTGCTAAGCGGTTTGGCGCTTGCGCCGGACGGCTTGGATGCCCTGTATTTATACGGCGCTTATCCCGTGACGATCGGGGCGTCGGGGGCGGTCTTCGGGCTGCTGCTGGCTTTCGGCATCCTGTTCCCGAACCTGCCGCTCTACCTCTTTTTTATCCCCATCCCCATCAAGGCAAAATACATGGTGATCGGGTACGGCGTCATCGAGTTCTTCTTCGGTATCTCCAACCGCGCAGGGGACAATGTCGCGCATTTCGCACACCTGGGCGGGATGCTGTTTGGTATCGGGATGATACTCTACTGGAACAACCGTCACAAGGTCGTTCGCTTTTTCAAGCAACGGCAACGGCGGCGGGTGCAAACGCCCCGGCGAAGGGAGACGGATTGGGAATACAACAAGCGGCAGAGCGACCGGCGGAAAGAAATCGACCGTATCTTGGACAAAATAAAGAAATCGGGCTATGGCAGCTTGTCGGACGACGAAAAGAAAACCCTGTTCGATGCGCGGAAATAAGGCAGTCAACGTCCTCAACCGGTTCCTTTGGCAAATCGTCACCTCCGTGGCTGCCCTTGGGTGGGGGATGTTGCTGATTGCCGCTTTTTCCGACCGCATCTCGCCGCTCATCACCGTTTATCCGGCTTACTTCGGGCTGTTCTTTCCGTTTATCCTTGCCTTCAACTTGCTGTTTATCCCCGCCTGGCTTGTGTGCAAGAAATGGAAGCAGTTGGTGCTGACCCTGGTGGTGCTGTCGCTTTCGTGGAACGCAATCCATACTTATTTCTCTTTCCACCGGAAAACGGATCCCCTTCCCGAAGGATGCATAAAGGTATTGACCTACAATGTGATGCGGTTCGAACACATGCGGAAGCACACGCCGGACGCCCCCAACCCCATCTTGCAATACGTGGTGGAAGAAGACCCGGATATTGTTTGTTTCCAGGAGTTTGGCGTGGTGAAACAGGCGAAGCGCGGGCTGGTGATTGCCGACGTCCTGGCAGCCTTGAAGCGCCTGCCCTACTACCACATCGAAAGCGGGTCGTTTTCCCATGCCAACTACCATTTCGGGCTTGCCCTGTTCTCCAAATACCCTATTTTGTCCGTCCGCCCGCTGCCAATCGAGAGCGAGTACAACGGTTCGTTTGTGGCGGAGATCGACGTCCGGGGGAAGCGGGTCACGCTGGTCAATAACCACCTGGAATCGAACAAGATTTCGGACGACGAGCGTTCCGATTACTACAACCTGACCAGGGAACCCAACACCCGGAAGCTGGAATCGTTTACGCACATGATGTTCCAGCGCCTGACGCCGGCGTACAAGCTCCGGGCGGAGCAAGCCGGACTGATTGCGGAGGCTATCCGCGAGAGCCGCAACCCCTACGTCGTTGTGTGCGGCGACTTTAACGACACACCCATTTCCTATGCCCGGCAGAAAATCAAAGGAGACCTGTTGGATGCGTTCGTCGAGAGCGGTTCGGGTATGGGGATCAGCTTCAACCGGTACCGGTTTTTGTTCCGGATCGACTATATCTTTCACAGCCAAAACATCCGGTCGTATAACTG